>JBEKYH010000226.1:0-7816 GCA_049511115.1 Tepidisphaeraceae bacterium
CTCATGGCAACAATCAAAGTGCTACAATGATATTGCTTATGCCGGGAGCCGATTCGGAAAATCTCGACGATCTTGATAAGCGTCTGCTAGATGGTGGATATCGGCTACTTACGAGAGGAACAACGATCAAAGTGGAAAACCTGGAAGAGCATCCCTTTGCCATGGAACATATAGATTCTATACATGCGCGTGTTCTAGATGGCGAGTTCCAAGGAATTGAAGTTGACGTCAGCGCATTTTTCAGTGAATCGGGCGTGGAGGGCGGCTCGCACCCAACTGGCTGGAGATTTGCTAACGATAAAGATCTTGTGTTTTGCGATGCTCCGGCAGCGAGTAAATAAGAACTCCAGAGTAACCCTTTATCGTCCCTTCCGCGCCCAGTAGTCCATCACGAGTTTTGTCGTCGCATCGAAAACGCCGCGCTTGCGTCGGTCCGACGTGCGGTGTCCGGTTCGTCAAGCCGAGCGACACCGTAAGAACGTTCCCGGCGTCTGGAATCCAGGGAATCCAGGGACAAGGGAATCCAGGGACATGCACGTATAAAATCAGCAATAATGCAACAATGCGTTTACCTGCGTTCCAGGGCGCCCGCGCCGGCGACGCACCCCGTTTGTTGAACCTTCAACAAATCCGGCCAACTCCCCACGCGCACTTCGCGCCCCGGTATTATCCCCACAATGGCCGCTGCCCGGAATGGGCTTATGTTCAATCCCACAGTGGAATATTCCACGCATGTAGATAGAGGCGCAGCATTACGCATGCCTGCCCTGAGCCGCGTCGAAGGGGCCTGCCCTGAGCCCCGTCGAAGGGCCTGCCCTGAGCAACGTCGAAGGGGCCAACCTCGCGACTTCTTCGGCATTGGATATCCAAGCCGGTCTTATAGAGGGACAGCGCTGCGCTTCAACCGCCGCTGCGGCGCTCCCGGCAGTGGAATATTCCGGGCGGTCTTAGGTAGGCTGACGGTTTGCCATCAGTCCATCGCCCAACGGAATAATCCTGCGCCATCTTAAAGAGGAACCGCGCGTCGCGACAACCCAAGGCTCATCCCGAAAGGAACCCCATGCCCCCTTGAACCCACGCAGAAATGACTCGCCGTAGGGCGCGGCTTCAGCTCGCCTGCGCGCTCGTGTCGGGCCGAAGCCCGACCTACCATTGAGCCGAATGCCCGCTGGTTTTGCCTTCCTCCGCATTTTCTTCCTCTGCGCCTCCGCGCCTCAGCGTTCATTCCTCTTCTCCGTGCCTCAAGCTGAAAGTCCCCAGCCTCTTCGCCGCTTCATCGCAGCGAAAAGAATCGGGCCGGCGCCCGCATGAGGTGCTCACTCACCGCCGCATCCGAGCACCCCGCCTTCATCCAACAATTGGCAATTCCACCCAGACCCTTTTGAATTGCCGTGAAGGCGATATTTCCATCTTACGCCAGGCTCTCATCCGCCGATCAGGCTGAGAGATTCCTGGACCGTATTGCGCCGATTCTGTCTCGTTCCTGCCCGGCCGCGCTATTTGTTCTCGACGATCTGATCGCATCGTCAGAAAGCCGGCCGGCCATCCGTGGGAGGATGGACTGGAACGATCTCGATGGAATGAGGACCTTCCGATTTCCCTGCATCCGAGATTCTCTTGGCTGCATACACGGCGCCTGCATTGCCGTCTTACGCCGGTTCGAAGAGAAAAAAAGAATATCTCACCACAGAGGACACGGAGGACACAGAGGTAAGAAAAGCAAGATCATTTTTTGTTTTTCCTCTGTGTCCTCCGTGTCCTCTAGGTCGCTACTGCGACCGGGTGGTGAGTCTTCTTTCTTTTCTCCATCGGAAGTGCTCCCGACTACGGTCAGGGCTAATACCCCCAAGTTCACGTCAGCGGCTCGAACCTGCTGAGCGTGACTATGCCAGGACAGGACCGCTGCCGTTTCCTCGCCGTCTGCGGCAGCGCGTGGTTCCCGGCTGACAGGCTCCAAAATCCCATTCGGCGACTGCCTCGGGTGATCCCCTCACCTTGTCACCTTGTCACCTCGTCATCTCCTCCCTACCCTCTCCGCGCCCAGCCGGGTATCCTGAATAAAAATGAGCAACATCCCCCCTACTCCTCCTCGCGCCGCCGCATCGCTGCCGCCGGCAGGCCCCGGCCCACACAAGGAACCGACCGACGCCGAAGAGGTTTACTATCAAGGCTCCCCTCCCGTCCGCGGCCTTGGCGTGCACATGCTCCTTTGGCCCGCCGCGGGGCTGGTGCTGGTGATCTTGCCGTTTTGGCTGCACTCTTCCTACAAGGCGGCACTGGTGGCGATCCTGATCGGCCTTTCCCTGCCGCTGGTCCCGGTGTTGATGGCCAAGTCGATTCGCTATCGCGTCAGCAATTACCGCATCGATTACGAGAGGGGTTTTTTCTCGCGCGATATCGACACGCTGGAACTCTGGCACGTCGAGGATTTGCATTTTCATCAGTCGCTGCTGGATCGACTTCTTGGCGTGGGCCTGATTTGCGTCACGTCAAAGGACGAAAGGTTGCCGCAGCTAACGCTCCGCGGCATCCCCAATCCCCGGCCGCTCTATGAGACGCTCAAGCAGCGCCTGATCGCGGTGAAGCGGAGCCGCGGTGTCATTAAGGTCGATCCGGGATGAGGCCAATGGCATGAGCGACTCGCCCACCCAATCAGGTCCCCTGGCCATCTGCGTGCTGGGCATGCACCGCAGCGGAACGTCAGCCCTCTCGCGGCTTCTCAATCAGTTGGGCGTCGACCTGGGGCGGAATCTTCTTCCTGCGGATTTTGACAACCCCAGGGGATTCTTTGAACTCCGGGCCATCGTGGATTGCCACACCGATCTGCTCGACGCGATCGGCTCCTCTTATTTCGACGATTTTTTGCCCCTGCCCCCGGGCTGGGAAACCAGGGCGGAGGTTCAGCCTTATCGCGGTCAACTGCTGGAGATCGTCCGGGCGGAATTCGCGGATAAGCCGCTCTGGGGTTTCAAGGACCCGCGCACCTGCCGCCTGCTGCCGCTGTGGCACGACGTGCTTCAGCAAAGCGGCGCGCAAAGCCGCTTCGTGATCATGGTGCGGAATCCTCAGGAAATATTTTCCTCGCTCTCGCAGCGCAATGGGACTCCATGCAACCAATCGCTGCTGTCCACATTGGTTCACATGCTCCAGACCGAGCGCGATACGCGCGGCCGCCGGCGCGTAGTGGTGAGTTACGACGAACTTATCAGTGATTGGCGTGGGCTGGCCGCGAAGATCGGCAATGCCCTGGGAATTCAGTGGCCTCATCCGCCGGAAGCGCCGGACGCTTCCAGTGGGAAAGGCGATGAAGCAATCGACCCCGCCCTGCGGCATCATCGCGCCGCGAAAAATTCCGGCGCCGCAGAGTTGGTCGAGAAATTCGACGCGGATCCGGAAATCGCGCACTGGACGTTTGGCGTCTACGATTGCCTCGTGGCGGCGGCGGCGAATCCAACCGGCGCCGTTGATGAAGCGAGCCTGGATAAAATCCACGACGAGTTCCAAAGCGCCGCATCGGGCCTGGCGGCGTGGCGGCCGCGCTGGTCAATGGAAGAGCGCCTGCGGCGGGCGCTGATCTGGGCCGAGAAGATGGATGGCGAAATCCACCGGTTGTCCAAAGAAAATCAGGAAATGCGTCACGAACTTGCCACGCGGCCGGCGTTGACGCAAGCGCTGGCCCGCCTGGCCGCCGCACAGGGCGAGGCGATTGCCGCCAACGGGCGCGCTGATGCCGCCGAGAATCGCGCGACGGCGGCGGAGAATCGTGCCAGTGCCGCCGAGGATCGCGCGACGGTCGCCGAGCAGCGCACCGCGGCGGCTGAATATCGCGCGACCGCCGCCGAGCATGTCGCGGAAGATCTCCGCCAATCAGCCAGTTGGAAGCTCACCGGCCCGGTCCGGGCACTGGGCGGGTTGCTCAGCAAACCGGGCGCGGAGACGGGTGGAGGCTCGGCCGATCACTCAAATCATTGAAGGTTTTTCCGCATTTCATTCAGCCTGGGCGCTCAGCCACCGCTCGGCCGGTATGGGCAGATCGCGAGCCAGCGCGACAATCGGCTCTTCGTAAATCTGCTCAAGGACGCGACGCAGCGCCGGACGAACCGGGATTTCCGGGCCGGAATTGAATTTCCGGTCGTAGGGAAACTGCGAGAAATCGACAGTGGTGGAGATTCCCAGAAATGCGAAGATTTCCGTGAGCAACTGGCACGGCCGCAGCGTCAGGTCGTCGTAAACGGCCATGAAAATCTGCCGGCGGGGAAAGACCGCCTGCCAATTGGCCAGGACGCGCGCGTAATCGCCGCGGGCGCGGTTGGGACGCGAATAAAAGTGGGCGATGAATTCCTCGTCCTTGATGTCGGGGATGGGCCGGCTGTGCTCGGTGGACAATTCCATCACCGCGTGCGACCAGGCGCGCTCGATCGGATTGCGCATCAGGAAAATCAGCTTGACGCGCGGAATAACCGCGCGCACAAAGCGAATCCGTCGCGGTGACAAAATCGAATAGGCGGGCGTGACCTCGCCCTTGAGCTTGCCCTGGCCGGGACCAAAGAGCGTGGAATAACCGTCCAGGCCGTACTGCAAAAAATGCTTGTCAAAAAAATGGACTTCCTTCAGGTCCGCCGGCATGAAGACCGCCGGATGGGCCAGGAGGTTGCGGTGCAGCCAGGTCGTGCCGGCCTTTTGCGCGCCGATGCCGAGAAAATCAGGCAGCGGCAATTCCGACGCGGACAGGTATCCGCGCCGGTAAAGCCAGTGTCGGACGGCGACCCATGCGGCGGGGGCGCGAGCGTGTAACGCATCGGTCGGCATGGCGCGAGCCGCTTAATCGAAATCGTCCGGGATGGCATCCAGGTCGCGGAAGCTGTGCGGCCGCGAAACCGGCGCGGGTGCGACCGGATCGTCGCTGGCCAGATGGCGATCGGCCGACCCGGTCCGGACAACGTGCTCCTGCACGGTTGCCTTGGACTCAGCTTCGTTGGCCTTGGCCGGCGGCTTGCGGCGCGGCCTTGCACCGCCGCGACGACGCAACGGTTTTTTGGCGGGTTGGGCCGCCTCCATAACTTCTTCGGGGGCGGTCTCAGTGCCGGAATCCTCGGGCGCGCCTGCGTTGTCCTTGGCACCATCAGCAGGCGCGGCATTGCTGCGGCCTCTCCCGCGTCCGCGCCCGCCGCGACGGCGGCGACGACGCGGCCCGCTTTCTTCGCCTTGCGGCGCATCGGTGGGCGCACTGTCAGCCGCGACTTGACGCGGCGCTTCCACGGGCGCGGGCAAAGACGCCGGCGCCTCAGGCACGCGCCGATTTTCCAATGGCGCGTTCTCGCCGATCGGATTCTCCTCAAACGGCATGCTCTCGTCGTCGCCGGTGTCGAACTCTTCGACGTATCCGCCTACCGATTGTTCCTGGCCCTGGCGTGGGTCATCGCGGCGCGGCCGCGAATCCTCGACGCGCGGCCGCGGCGGCGGGAGACGATCAAGCTGTCGAACATTGGGATATCCCGCGCCCGCCGGCCGGGGCGGATAATTCTGATTGCCTTGGCGTCCTGCGCCGTCACCAGCGCCTCCGCCACCCCCGCGTCCGCGCCGTCCGCGCCGGCGGCGACGCCGACGCCGTCCGCCTTCGCCGTTCTCGTCTCCAGCGCCCTGCGGCGCCGGCGGTCCTTGCGGCCGCCATTCATCGCGGCGGTTGCCGAAATTGTCCTCCTCGTGCTCCTCGGCGGCGCGAGGAGGGGCCGGGAGAGCGGGTTGTACGCCTTCGGCGGCGGGTTGAGGCTCCGCGATGTTCTCGACCGCGCCTTGCAGGGCGTCACCGCCCGACAAAGGCGTCGTATCCGGCTCGCGCTCCATTTCCTCTTCGCGCTGGTCCACTTCATCCTCGGCGCGATCGAGGGAATGGGAATCATCGTCTTGATCCTGCCGCCGGGGCGGCGGAAGAGCCGCACGCTGATCCTGCCGATCGGGGCGACTCCCGCGCTGATCGCGTCCAGCGCGATCGTCGCGGCCTCCGCGTCCATCGCGCGGGCCGCGCCCGTCGCGCCGGCCATCGCGGCGCCCGCGCCCCTGGGGCTGAGCCTGTCCGGGCGGAGGCGGTGGAGACATGCCAAGCTCGGCGAGGTAGACCAGGCCCTCGCGGGTGTCGAATAATTCCAGCTTCACTTCATCCAGCGCCGCGGTCGGATCGGGTTTGATGAGGATGCGCTTTTTGAAGCGATCCTCCAATTCGGCAATCGCATGGCGTTTCTTGTTCTGAAGATAAAACGCCGCGTCGGGGCAGACGGACATTTCCACGCGCGCCACGCGGTTGTCGCTGATGGCAATCGCCAGCCGCCGCATGGCATCCAGGCTCATGCTCTCGGGCGTCTTCACCAGCCCCGCGCCTTTGCAATGCGGGCAGTCAAAATAGATCGATCGTTTGAGGCTCGGTCGCATGCGCTGGCGGGTCAATTCGATGATGCCGAACTGACTCATGCGCAGCACGCGCGTCTTGGCGCGGTCATCCTGGAAATTGTCGTGCAGGCGCTGCTCTAGCTCACGCCGATGACGATCAAAGCGCAGGTCGATAAAGTCACAGATGATGACCCCGCCCAGGTCGCGCAGGCGAAGCTGCCGGGGGATTTCGTCGGCGGCCTCCATGTCGGTTTTGAAGGCGGTCATTTCCGCGTCATTATGCTCGCGGAATTTTCCGCTATTCACGTCAATGGCGACAATCGCCTCGGTCGAATCGATCACCAGCGAGCCGCCCGACGGAAGCGGCACATATCGGCTGTGCATCTGCTCGATCTGGCTCTCGATGCCATATTTGTGGAAGAGGGGGACGGCATCCTCGTAAAGCTCGACCTTATTGCGCGTGCGCGGGTTGGCCAGCTTCACCACGTCCTTCACGCGCTTGGCAACATCCTTGTTATCCACGACGATGCGCTCGACATCCGTCGTGAAGACATCGCGGACCGTGCGGCTGACGAGATCGCCCTCGGTGTAAAGCTCCATTGGACCCGGGCCGCTGTCGCGCTGCTTGACCAGCGTCTGCCAGAGCCGGGTGAGGTAAGTGAGGTCGCGCTGAATTTCCGCTTTGGATTTTCCCACCCCGGCCGTGCGGATGATGAAGCCGACATCGTCGATCGGCTCCAGGCCGTCGAGAATCTGCCGGAGGCGGCGGCGCTCGACTTCGTCTTCGATTTTCCGGCTCACGCCCATTTTGGCCATGCCCGGCATCATCACCAGGATGCGGCCGGGGATGGAGAGGTACGTGCTGAGGGTCGGACCCTTTGTACCGATGCCTTCCTTGATGATCTGCACGACGATCTCGTCGCCGCGGCGCAGGCAGCGCTGAATCGGCGGGCGATCGCGGCGGGCCATTTTCCGGCCGACGGATTCCTGGATGTCCTCGGCCCCCTCGCCGAAATACGTGGGCATCAGATCGGAAATATGCAGGAAGCCGTTGCGGCCCAGGCCAAAATCCACGAACGCCGCCTGGATGGAAGGCTCCACGTTGGTGACGCGGCCCTTGTAAATGTTGCCGACGTGGCTGGTGGAGCTGGTGCGCTCCATGTAAAGCTCTTCGAGACGGCCGTTTTCGATCAAGGCGATGCGGCACTCCTCGCCTTCCGAAACGTTAATGAGCATTTCCTTGGACATCATGTATGGAATTCCCTAATTGCGGAGGAGAAACATCGAGCAAATGAGGCTTGAAAGGAAAAAGTGGTAAGACGGGAGGAGCAGCGCGGCTCGTTGCGATGGCGGCGGCCCAAACACATGCGGGCGCTCTTGAGCGCCCAGAAGTCTTCGGGGGCGGCGTCAGCCAGACTGCTCGACTCACTGA
>JBEKYH010000227.1:0-7813 GCA_049511115.1 Tepidisphaeraceae bacterium
GGCGACAGTTTATTCACATCGGCGGCCGGCTTTTTCGCCGAGTTATCCACAATGCTGCTGCGCTGGCGTCCGGAGGGCCGCTGCGCAGCATCATGGATAACGTCGGAAACGGTATCAGGTGAGGGGATGACAAAAGCCACGAGCTTGGTCACCTTGTCACCAAGTCACTTTGTCACCTTGTCATTCCGTCGCCTTCGCATCCCCACTATCCACCCCAGCCCCAGCACCCCCAACCCCGTCGGCTCGGGCACCATGTAGTAGCCCGGATTTCCGATGGTTGTAGCCTGTTGCGCCGCCCGGAACGAGCCAAAATCGTCGCCCAGGAACGAATTCGCCCACAACTCATTGTCGTTGAAGCCCAGCGCATCCAGTGGGGCATTCCGCACCACGCTGTCGGCGCTTCCGCCATTGGTCGTGCTGTAATCCAACTGATCCACGGCTACCCTGGCGCTATTAAACAGGTAGATCGAATCGGTATCGGTGTTCAATTCGTCGTTGGTATACGGCCCCACAATCGGCAGATTCGCCGGCAGATTCGCCGCCCCCCAAAAGGAAATAAAATTGGCGGGCGTCGCCTGCGTGATGATCCCCGATTCCCCCGGCTGCAGGATCCCCAAGCCCGTCAGGCTGTGCCCGGATACGTCCGGCGTATCGTGGCTGTCATCCTCGCTCCAGCCCGACATATTCACCGGCGTCGAGCCCAGGTTGGTCACCTGAACAAATTCAAAGAGCTCGTTGTTCCCCGTGTCCGAGCAAAATTTCGTGATATAGACATTCCCCCATGCCGCCCCGGCCCAGCTTGCCGCCGCGCATGCCGCTAAGATCCGCCATTCCGTACGCATTATCCTCTCCCTTTCCAGCAAAAACGTGCAATTCGCCAAGCCTGTTTGTTGGCGCACCGTGAAACCTATCCGAGGATTGTTCAGATTGTGTTCGTATTCCTTCGAGGCAGAGAGGTCTGCCCAATGGCCCGATGCTTCCAGGCGCCAACCGAAAATGGGTCAGAATTGTTCAGCCGCCCGCTTGGGCTGTCGCACACCAATCACGCCACATGCGGCGGTATGCCGACTCGATGTTGCCGGCGAACCGCTGAGCATCCATCAGAGGCGAAGCCTCGATGCGAGACCGAAGCACCGATCGCAGGCTCTTCAAACGCGGCAGGTCGTTCGCCAAATCGACCGCAATTCGCACGAATTGCTCGGGACTCGTCGCGGCGAGTTCCCCAAGTCCCAGGTTCGACAGCAGACACCATCCGGCCCGAGCGACGGCAGTTAGTCCCACCAGCGTTATCACCGGTACGCCCATCCAAAACGAGTCCAGGCTCGTGGTGTGACCGTTGTATGGGAAGCTATCCAGTCCCACATCGATACGGTGATAAAGCCCAAGGTATTCTGTGTGAGGTCGGAAATTCACAAATTTGATCCGGGCCGGGTCAATTCCTTTCCCGGCCAGGCGATCCAATGTTCGCTGGCGATGGCTGCCCTGCGCGGCCAGCAGCAGCAATCGTGAATTGTCTACCTGCCGCAATATCGTCGCCCATAGGTCGAGGGTGCCATCGTTAATCTTGCCGAAGTAGTTCAGGCACCCGAAAGTTACGTAGCCGGCCTCAAGGGCGGGAAGGGAGTTTACGGGAACTTTCCGTCCGTCCAGGGGATCGTAACACCAGAAAGTTTCGGGCAGGCGAACGGTGCGCTCGCTGTAGATCGACTCATCCATGCCTGTTGGATCCAAGTACGGATCACTGAGGCGATAGTCGATCGTCTTCAGCCCCGTCGTCCCGGGATATCCCAGCCACGTGACCTGCACGGGAGCGGGCTTTTTGGCAAATACCAGGAGGCGATTGTCACAGGAGTGCAACTTCAGGTCTACAAGGATATCAATGCCGTCATCGCGCACCTGCTTTGCCACCTGCTCGTCGGAAACGCCGATCGTACTCCGCCATTGGGCAACGCGCTGTAGGCGGCGGGTGATCTCGTCAGGCCGACGAACGTGCGAATAGCATATTAGTTCCACCTGTTGCCGGTCGTGATGTTCAAACAGGGGCACAAGAAAATGGGCGGAAGGGTGCATCAAAAAATCGGCCGAGACATATCCGACCCGCAGGCGACGATCGGGATTGCGGTCATTGAAATGTGCCGGTCCCGGCCTTGACGGTGCGGACGCATCAAGTCTGTTCAATCCTTCGCCGTGCAGCAGGTTCCATTGACGATGCTCGCTGGCGATGGCAACGCTGTCGAAATCGGGGTGAGACAGAAGCGCCAACAGCAGATTGCCGTGCATGACCGCGTCGCGAGGATTGGCGGCCATCCCCTGGCGATACGCCGCGATCGCCTCATCCAGCTCGGCTTTGTCTTTAAGCGCGTTGGCAAGGTTGCCGTATGCTTCGGCATAGTCCTGTTGTAGGCCAATAGCGCGGCGATAGGCTTCTACGGCGTCATCAACCAGCCCTCTTTCTCTTTGGGCATTACCCAGACTGTTGTGCAATTCCGGATAATCAGGCTTAAGTGAGATAGCCTGGCGATAGGCGGAGATGGCATAGTCGAGCCGCCCTCTTTCTTTCAGGGCGTGGGCGAGGTTATTGTGAATCTCAAAGTGATTGGGATCCAGCGCAATGGCTCGACAAAAGGCGTCAATCGCGGCATCAACTTGTCCGCTCTCTCGAAGCGCGTTGCCGAGGTTATTGTGCGCATCCAGATAATTAGGCCGTAGCGCGATGGCCTGACGATACTCGGTGACGGCCTCATCATATTTTCCCCGCTCTTTGAGGGCATTGCCGAGATTGTTGTGGGATTCGGGCCGGCCAGGATCGAGGGCAACAGCCTGGCGAAGGGCGGCGATGGAATCGTCGAGCCGTCCGCACCCTTTCAGCGCAAGCCCCAGATTGTTTTGCGCCTCGGGCCATTTACTTCGCAGGGAAAGCGCGCGGCTGATCAGCTCCACGGCAATTTCGTGTCGTCCGCCCTGAGCGGCCAACACTCCCAAAAGATGCAATGCATCTTCATTTTCAGGCTGGACGGCCAGTATCTGGCGATATACCGCTTCCGCGTCACTTTCACGCCCCGCCCGGTGGCACTGCAACGCTACTTCGAAGGCTTGTTGAATCGTCACTTCAGGCATGGCCACTATGCGGACCGTAGCGTTACTAGCCAAAAATGTCCAAATCGAACCTTCAATTCCAGCGATAGTCTCGTAGGGTGGGCGTACTCGCCCACCGGTTTGTCTCACTCGCCCGCCGATTTTGCGATCCCGTCAAGCGGCATTTCTCTCACAACGCGGCCTGTGCATCGGCAACACCAATCCTGCTCGTACTTCCGCTGGTGAACAAATCGATGAAACGAGCTATGTGGCCAGGCATGCGGACAATCGACGTATCCGTGTTTCACCGGATTGAAGTGTATGTAATCGAGATGGCTAATGCGGTCGGTCTCGTCGCGAATCGTGTGCTCCCAAAAACGCCGCTGCCACACAGCGCGTGCCCGTTGGCGGACGCGCGAAGGGGAACGCGGCTGCTCGCCGCCACCAGAGGCCAGAAACGATTGGGTAAACGTGGATTTTATATAGGTATAGGTGACTCGCCGAGAAAAATCGGCATCGCTGTTCGGAAGCGTGATCAGCATATGCATGTGATCGTGCAACAGTACAATGGCGCCGAGTTCAAACGGGTGAAATCTGCGGCAACGGTCAATAGCGTTATGAAGCATTAAGCGGGCGTCGCCGGCCGCGAAGATAGGCATCCGCCGTTCGGTTACGAGCGTGAGGAAAAATGTTCCACCGGGTTGGATCGCCCGCCGATAGTTGGGCATGAGGGTTTTTGTACAATCGAGCGCATTCGGCGGCAACCAACGACGGTGGGCGAGTACACCCACCCTACACCGCTATCAGTCTTGTAGTCTTGTAGGGTGGGCGTACTCGCCCACCGTTTGTTTTAGCACCGCGGGTATGAATTCGCGCCCGTGCCCTACGTCCCATACACGTCCCATATCCCCCGCCCCATCCCATAACCTCCTCCCACCGCATCTCTCAACAGCAGGTGCAAATAAGATCACGTTAAGGGCTTTGTGCGTAAAGTTTTTATCACCCTCCATCCGATGAGGATTAACGGACGTTTGCCGTTGCGGGCGTGCGCGACGGCACGATTGAATCGCATATCAGGGCCGTGGTACATACACCACGCCCTTTTAGTCGCGGACGGCTGGTCTTCGCATTCGAAGGAGGCCCGTTCCTCCGCTATCAGGGAAGGTAGCTCATGCGGACCGTCGCCATTATCAACCAAAAGGGCGGTTGCGGTAAGACCACCACCAGCATCAACTTAGCCGCTTGCCTGGCGCGGCTTGGCCACAAGACGCTGCTCGTCGATATGGACCCGCAAGGTCACTGCGGCGTCGGTCTGGCGGTGCCCGAAGACCAGGTCGAGCGCACCATTTATGACGCACTCATCGAGCCGTCGGATGGCAAATGCGCCGAGGTCGGTCAGATCGTCTGGCAGATCGCCACGGATTTTGATCTCGCCCCCGCCAATATCCGCCTGGCCGCCTTCGAACAGGTCTTTTCCCATCGCCCCGGCCGCGACGAACGCCTGCGCCGCGCCCTGGACCGCGTCAAAAATAACTATCAATGGTGCGTGATCGACTGCCCGCCCAGCGTCGGCCTGCTGACCTTCAACGCCCTGCAAGCCGCCGATCAGGTCATCGTGCCCGTGGAGACGGGCTATTTCAGCCTCCACGGCCTGGTCAAGATGATGGAGACTCTGGAAGTCATGCGCCAGCGCTGCGGCCGCGAGATCGTGATCCGCATCCTCCCCACGCTCTACGACACGCGCACCAAGCTGGCCCGCGAAGTCCTCAGTGAACTCCGCGCCCGCTTCAAGAGTTATCTGATGGACAGCGCCGTCAACTTCAACACCAAGCTCAAGGAGGCCGCCAGCTTCGGCCAGCCGATCACGGAATACGATCCCGGCAGCCGCGGCTACAAGGATTTCGCCAACCTCGCCCGCGAGCTGATGGGCCAAAGCGCTGCCGAGACAAAACCGGTTGCGGACGAAAAACTCTCCCGTCCCGCTGAGCTTGTCCAGCGCGCCAAGCAGCTTGCCCAACTCACCAACGCCCAATTCGGACGAGGCACGATTCTTGTCCCCGCCACCGCGCCTTCGCCGGCGTCCAAGCCGATTCCATCGATCCAGTTGCCTGCGGTGAGCAAAGTCGAACCGCCCGCAGTGAGCCGGATCGAGCCACCCGCGGTGAGCAAGACCGAACCACCGTCCAAGAGCCGCGTTGAACTGCCCGCGGTGAGCCGTCTCGAACTACCCCCCGCCGCCCCGGCGAAGTCGCCCACCATTCGGCTCCCCGACCCGATTGAAGAATTGAACTTCTTCGCCGAAGAGTTCGCCTCCTTTGGCTTGGCCGAATCCGACGAAATCACCGGCATCCCGACGTCACCCGTGATAAACCGGACACCGCCGCCGGCGCAAAAGGAGGTTCAGCCGCCCGCGCCGTCCATGCTACAATCATTGGCGAAGAATCCCGTCCAGCCGTTTTCCACCAGCCCAACTCAGGCGACGATGATGAACCGCATCGAGTCGCCCGCGAGCAAGGCCGAACTACCTGCGGTGAGCAAATTCGCACCGCCCGCGGTGAGCCGCGCCGAACCACCCGCCGTCAGTCTCGTCAAGCCACCGCCGGTGAGCTTCGTGGGACTGCCTGCGGGACCCAGATTCGAACAGCCCGTGGTGGCCCGCGTCCCGACGCAAGTCGCCAAGCGTCCCGAGGCGCCCTCGTTCAAGCCAGTCGCATCGCCCGTGATGAACACGATCGAATCGCCCGCTCCCGCGCCGCTGGATTTCCCCGAGCCGCAGCAGCACATCATGCGCCTCACCGCCGCCTCCTGGCCGCCGACCACAGACCTCGTCCAGCCGAATCGGCAAATCCACTCGATCTCGCTCGTCGGAACGCCGTCGCAATCGACATTGAATGTCTCTGCGTTTTCGGCCGCGACGGCCCCGGAAATCAAGACCACCCGCCAGAAGATCGAGGAGTTTTACGGCGCCAAGCAGGTCGGCGCCGAGGTCCTCTTTGCGGCCCATTTCGATAAGGCCAGGACCGTCCTCCTCGCCGGCGATTTCAACAATTGGACCCCGCAGGCAACCCCCATGAACACCGGCGACCGCCCCGGCGATTGGCGCAAAGTCCTCTCCCTCAAACCCGGCCGATACAAATACCGCCTGGTCGTCGATGGCAAATGGATGACCGATCCCAACAACAAATACGTTGAGGTCAATCAGTTCGGCGAGCTCGACAACGTCGTTGAAGTTGAGCGCGTCACGAGTGCCCTGGCCGCATAACACCGATGCGAATGCTGCAATGTCCGATTCAACCCCAACACCGCGGCCGTCACTGAGTGAGATCAGCCATTTGTTTCTGACTGAATTGCGCCAGCGCCAAACCAACGGAGCCGCGCGCCCCACGCGCAAGCCGCCTTCGGTGAGCCACGCCGAATCGCCTGCGGTGAGCGCTGTCGAACCGCCTGCGGTGAGCGCTGTCGAACCGCCTGCGGTGAGTAACGCCGAACCGCCCGTGGTGAATAACGTCGATCAGCCTGCCACAGACTTATCCGAGCCGCCGATCGTTGAAAACAATATCATGGCTCCGACCGGCCGCACCATTTCTCTCGTAGTGGCCCACCACTTAGGCGCCTCTGCCTCGACGCGCGTCCTCGAATTCGCCCAGCATTCCGCCGCCGCCGGCCCTGTCGCCCTGATCGAACTCGCCGATGAAGGCCTGCGCATAACCACCTTGGATGCGTCCAACCCCGACGAAGAATCGGCGGTTCAGCCCAGCGACGAGCCGGTCAGTTACAAAACGATATCTCACGCGCTGGAAGAAATGAGCTGGGACATCCAGCACTGGCTCGTCTTTCTCCCCAATCCGCGCTCAAACGCCGCCCCCGAGCTTCTCGCGCAGATCGATCAATGGACCCTCCTGGTTACCGCCGCGGATGACACAATCGTCGGCGGGTATCGCGCCTTGAAGGGACTGCTCACGGATTCCGCCAGGCCATCAATCTCCGTGGCCGTCGCCGGCGCGGAGGACGACGCCCAGGCCGACTTGATCCATCGCAAACTTGACCGCGCGACCAGACAGTTTTTGGACGTTTCCCTGCTAAATCAAGGCCGCGTAACCAGCGCTCCCGACGCGCAAACACACGTCGCCCTTTGCTGCCGCTGCACGGACGGCGTAACTCAGGAACACTGGAATGCAGTAACCGCGTGGACCATCAGCTCATCCGCCGCACCCGATGCGCAGCCAGGCGATTCCACCGCAACGGTTTCCGTGGACTCAGTCGAACCTCCGGCGGCGACCGCCGTCGAATCGCCCGCGATGAGCGCCGTCGAATCACCTGCGGCGAGCACCATCGAACCACCCGTGGTGAGCAACGT
Organism: Tepidisphaeraceae bacterium; assembly: GCA_049511115.1. Lineage (GTDB taxonomy): Bacteria > Planctomycetota > Phycisphaerae > Tepidisphaerales > Tepidisphaeraceae > JBEKYH01. The sequence goes on from JBEKYH010000227.1 coordinate 7,433, forward strand.
CGAACCGATCGTCACCGAATCCATTCCCGAGCCAATACCCATGAAGCTAATTCAACCTACACCGTCGAAATCCTCCGCTTCATTCGACGAGATTCTCGACCTGTCCGGCTCCGCCGATTCCGCGGACATCCTCAGCGCCATCCTCAAACATCACACGGACTGGATTGCCGCTCCCGTCGCGCCGCCGGCGCACGAATCCGCGAAAATCGCCGTCGAGCGGGAGGGCCGCCTGATTTTAGTTGCCGTCGCCGACGGGCTATATGAACTTCCCGCCATCAGCCGCGCCTACACGTGGCTCACGGAAAACCGCCCCTTGCTGCGCATGGCCTTCCCACAACTGAGTATCGACGCTGCTGCCATGCCGCGCCTAACGCTCTTCAT
>JBEKYH010000228.1:0-7797 GCA_049511115.1 Tepidisphaeraceae bacterium
CGCATGGCACCAGCGCAGCAACGTCAGGCAACGCGGCGTGGACTGGCAATTCAAAGTCGGCGACGCACGCGTCAAACTGAAGTCGGTTTACCCTAAAATCATTGTGTGACAATGCACTAGTCTGGATTCCCAACACGTCGCAGAGGCTGACAATGACCTGTACCGCGGAAACCGGCCCCTGGGCACCGGTCGCGAAATTCGACAGCAGTCTGCAACGTATTGAAGGCAATCCGAGCATCCATCTTAGTCACACCCCCAAATCAGGCGGCGCGGAGTATTTCAACCTCACATTCTCGGATCCACAGATTGTCGCTCGCGACAAATGTTATGTGTTCGTCGGCGTTGTGCCACCGACTATCGGGGAAAACTCAATAGTTTTTATCAACCCGCCGATTAGCGCAGCAATCCGCTTTCTCGGCGACAGCACTCATGTTCGACAATATGATTTGTTCTCATCGCAGGTCGTCAGCCGCACTGTCGGGAACATCGCCCTGTCGCCCGCGGCGATCGCGCCATCCGACGAGGTGTTTATCGCCGGGAAGGTGGCGCGCGGCGGCGTATATAGCTTGTCCCAAATGCGCACATTGCGCCGGTTAGTCATCGCTGCTGGGATAGACGGACTGAAGCCGGACCGAACGGTCGTCAAGATTATCCACGGAAAATCGTCGCCCGTAACCTCGCAGACTTATTCACTCCTAAACGTACTTCAAGGAACGGCGGGGTCGATACCGCTTACTGAAAGGGACATTATTCAAATATCCGATGCGCCGTGACGGCTCACGATGATCGCCGTCGTGCCGATTATTTTATTCCGATCCGCTTATCAAACTCCTCCTCGCTAATCACCTGCACATTCAGCGATTTCGCCTTTTCCAGCTTGCTCCCCGCATCGGCGCCGGCGACGACGAAACTGGTCTTTTTGCTCACGCTCCCGCTGGCGCGGCCGCCGAGTTTGACGATGAGTTCTTCGATTTCCTCCCGCTTGTATTTTGCAAGCGAACCAGTGACCACAATCGTCAGTCCCGATAACGGAAGATCGGCAGCCTTGGGCAGGGCCTCCATTTTCGGATCGACGCCGACGGCTTGAAGCTGGCGGATCACGTTAAGGCCCGCCGCGTCGTGGAAGAATTCATGGACGCTCTTGGCGATCACCTCGCCGATCTCGTGGACGGCGTTGAGTTGCTCGACCGTTGCGGCGGCCAGCGCGTCGAGTGAGCCGAAATTCTGGGCCAGCACAAACGCGACGCGATTGCCGACGTGGCGGATGCCAAGGCCGGCCAATAGCCGATCCAGGGGGCGCTCGCGCGCGGAGGCTATCGAGTCGATCACATTCTGGGCGCTCTTGTCCGCCATCCGCTCCAGGTTGGCGACATCCTCCTTCTTGAGCCGGTAAATGTCGGCGAATGTCTTCACCAGGTTATGGTCCACAAGCTGATCGATCAGGGCCTCGCCGAGGTGGTCGATATTCATCTGGCCGCGCGCGCAAAACGACCGCAGCCGCCGGCGAAGCTGGGCGGGGCAGGCGGGGTTGATGCACAGAATGTATGGCGTGTCTTCGGGCTTGTGCGTGTCGGCACCGCAGCTTGGGCATTTGCTCGGCGGCTCAATCGGCTTGGCATCAGGTGGACGCTTTTCGAGGATGACCTTTACCACCTGCGGAATGATCTCGCCGGCTTTCTCCACAACGACCGTGTCCCCCACGCGCACATCGAGCCGCGCGATCTGCTCGATGTTGTGCAGGCTCGCGCGCTGCACGGTCGTGCCCGCCACAAACACGGCGGCAAGGTCTGCCACCGGCGTCAGCGTCCCCAGCTTGCCGACATTCCAGAAGACGTTTTGCAGCTTGGTTTCGACCTGGTCGGGCTGATATTTGAAGGCAATTACCCAGCGCGGGGCCTTGCTGCGCGCGCCCAGTTTTTCCCGCTGGGCGAAATCGTCCACCTTCACAACAATGCCGTCCGTCTGATACGGCAGGCCGTGGCGGATGGTCGCGAATTGTTCGATTTCCCTGATCACTTCATCAATCGTCTCCACGCGCATGGCGTGCGGCGCGGTCGGCAGCCCGAGCTTTTGAATGAGCTTGATCCAATCCCAATAGCACGTCACCGGCATCGGGTTCACTTCGCCGACGCCATGGGCGACGAAGCGAAGCCGGCGCTTGGCGACGATCTTTGAATCCAGCAGTTTCAGCGTGCCGGCGGTGCCGTTGCGCGGGTTTTGAAAGGTCTCCTCGCCGGCTTCTTCCTTCTCCTGATTCAGTCGGGCGAAATCGGCGTTGGCCATATAAATCTCGCCGCGGATTTCCATGATTTGCGGGGCGACGGCTTTGCTATCGGCGTCATGCAATTTCAGCGGCACCGATCCAATCGTGCGGACATTGGCGGTGATGTCATCCCCCCGCCGGCCGTCGCCGCGGGTGGCGGCCACGACCAGAATCCCCTTCTCATACCGGAGGCTCGCGCTTACGCCATCGACTTTCTCCTCCAGCACATACCGCGGCGACTCGCCTTCGAGCAGTTTCCGCACCCGCGCATCAAACGCCCGCACCTCGGCCTCGTCATACGTATTGTCGATGCTCATCATTGGAACGGCATGCGTCACCGCGCCGAATGTCTTGAGCGCCTCGCCCCCCACCCGCTGCGAAGGCGAATCCGCCGTCACCAAATCGGGATGCGCCTTCTCCAGGTCAACCAGCTCGCGCATCAGGGCGTCGTATTCGTGATCGCTGATCGCCGGTTTGTCGAGGACGAAATAGAGATGGTCATGGCGATGGAGTTCATCGCGCAACTGGGCGAGGCGCTTTGCCGGGGGGAGGGGCATGGGGGTATTAGATTCATTTTTTGGGGGGATTCAATTCTGGCTGAAAGTGGAAATAGCGCTGTTGAAAGCCGATAATTCACGCATGGCCCAGACGGTCGAAGAAGTTGTCCGCGACTACGATAGAGCCTCGAAGCTGCTTCTCCGCGAGAAAAACACGCCGGCGAAGGCGCGGGCGTTTCTTCTCAAGGCAGGCATCCTGGAAAAGTCCGCAAGGTCCCCCAACGGCGTTCGCCTGGCTAAACGATATCGCTGAGACTTGAATCCTGCGTCAACAATCTTCGTGCTTGGCTATCATGGCCTCGACCACGAAGTGGCAGAGCGCGTCCTGGAAGCCCGACAGCCAATCCAACGCAGTCATAACGACTATGACTGGCTGAGCGATGGCGCTTACTTCTGGGAACACAATCCCCACCGCGCTTTTGAGTTCGCATGCGAACTTCACATTCAGATTTGTGTGCGTAACGTGGCATGTATTAAGGGGTATTTTCGGCCGCTCGATGAAGCCGGGAAGCCGCTTGTTTTCAAGTAATGCAATCTCCACGACCTGTTGCGCTCACAGGCCTTGAATCGGAATCGCCCCTTCCGCCGCCGACGCGCCCGCCCGCAAATCTATCACCAGTAACCCCGCCAACAGAATCTGCGCAATCACAACGGCATAAATCACAACCCCGGCGATCCGCCCCTCCTTTGCTGACATCCCGTTCATCACTCGACAATACGCGATCGCCGCCAGAATCGTCAGGCACGGCGTCACATCAAACAAATACCGCATCGTCGAAAACTCCGACACCAGCACCGGCCCGGCCGCCAACGCGCCGAACACAGCGACGGAGGCGATGAGCCATTTTCGCAAGGCGCGATCCGCTTCAGCGGTTTCTCCTGCCTCGCTAATTTCCACTGCGGCCGCTTTGGGCCATCGCCACAGCAACGCCGCGATCGCGACGAAGACAAACGGCTGCGTCCAGAGCAATCCGACAACTTCTTCGTTTTTGTAATCGCTGGCCGGCCACAGCGATTTGGGCAGCCACCTCTCCGCCTTGACGGCATGCAAAAACGGAGACTCACCGCCCCATTTCGGCGGTGCGATCAGATAGACAACCACATTGGGCAGGACATTCGCCCCGGAAAAGTACCCGGACGCCAGCGGCTTGCTCTGGCCGGTGCCGGAGAGTTGATAGCGAACGCCGAATTCGGTGAAAGAGTGGAAACGGGCGAAGTTAAAATAGCCCATTAGGCCGCCGCCCATCACGACGGGCAGAAAGAGCGCGACATAGACTCCCAGCGCCGCGCGGCGACGCCAAAGATAGAAGGCCGTGACGATCGCAATGCCCATCACCGCCGGCGGGAAGCTGATGCGCGATCCCATGGAGAGCGCCCAGCATGACGCCGCAAGGGCGAGCCATCCCGCATGAGGCCGCGGGCGGGCCAGGGCCATCCAAGCGCAGCAGAATCCGGCCAGAAGAAAAAACTGGCCGCCGCTGATCCCCGCTTCGTAGACTGCGCCGCGCGAGACGATCCAGAACACCGGCGCGCTCAATCCCAGCGACAAAAGCGGCGGCAAATCCGCCCACGGGCTAAACTGCGGAAAGAATCTGCGGCGGACCTCCCGCAACAGCCAAATCGCCAGGATCATCGTTCCCAGCGTAAAGGCGAAGACGAGATACTGGTCTCCCCAATCCGGTTCGCGCTGGCCGACGACGAACGCCACCGCCGCGGTCACTAAGGCCGGCACGGGTCCCCACGGCAGATAAAACTTCCGCTTATAAAACGCCAGGTCATGAATGAACGGCGCGGCTTCGTGAACCTTGGCCGCGCGGCGCGCGTTCTTGTCGTAAGGATCGCTCAGCGCCAGCAGCGCCGCCGGCGGCTGGATCGGCAGGCTCAGCTTGCCATGCAAGAACGCGGTGGCCTGCACGCTCTCGTCATTGCTAAAGGTATGCCAATGCCGCCAGGTCCCCGCCGTGGCGCACCAGAGATAGCTCACCAGCAGCAGCGCCAGAAATAAGCCGGCCGCCGCAGATGGACGCCAAGGTCCTTGTCGCATGTCGGGGCGATTGTACAAACCGGTGGCGGTGGGACCAGACGTGGCGGTTTCGGTTGTTTGCTGGGGCCATTCGTTCCACGCTGGCGGTATACGTAAGTCTGGACTACAACTTGGGCCTTATGCAATTATGAGCCTGCGGCGCTTTAAGTCCGACCCAGGAGATAGGCAGATGAGGACCAAACGTCTTAAAGCAATCACCAGCGCTGCGATTGAAACCCTGGAACAACGCCGTCTTCTGTCGGTTAGCGTGATTAACGGCGTTTTGACTGTCGCCGATGGTCATCGGCCAACGGCACGCCATATTGTCATCAACATCGACGCGACAACCGGCGACTACGACGTCGTCGATAACGGCGTTTCGCAGGAATTTCCGGCCGCCGGCATCGACTGCTTTTCCATAAGCGGCGGGCAAAGCGCCAACTTTATCGAAATTAACGCGACTTTCCCCGACCAGGCCAATTTGAACTTGATTCAGGGCGGACCCCAAGGCGATACGATCATTGGCGGCGCGAGCGGCCACGAATTGATCTTCAGCGGAAACGGCGACGACTCTATCGAGGCCCGCGGCCCGGACGAATTCATCTCGGGCGAGAACGGCGCGGACACCATTGTGGCCGGCCCGGGACCGGAAACCATTGACGGTGGAAATGGCAACGACTCCGTTCAGCTTGGTTCGGGTCACGAGATCGCCACGGCCGGCAACGGTCGCGATACGCTCATTGGCGGCAAGGGCCATGACAGCCTGGTCGGTGGCGCCGGCTCCGACAAGATTATGGTCACCTCCTCGACCGCGTTTGACACACTTGTCGCGGGAACGGGGAGTTCCACGCTTATCGCCAACTTCGGCCACGACAGCCTGGACGGCAGCGGCGGCGGAAATGATCTGCTTGACGGGCTGTCGGGATTTGACACCGTTCGCGGCGCTACCGGCAACCTTGGAATGGACTCCATCCTCAGCGCCACGGGCGACAGCATCACTGCCGGCACTCGGGACGACGTTATAAACCCCGAGGTCTTTTCAAACGAATCGATTTCCGCCATGGCGAACATTTATGGCGCGGGGCACTCGAGCCCGCCCGACCCTTCTGGCAATGGAGCCGGGATTCTCCCGCCGGAATTTGATCTGCCCCCGGACGCTTCAATCCTGACCTTTACGAGCGTGACAGGAAAAATCTCTTTGAACAATGGGTATTTAGGCGAATTCAACGATCCCGATGACGGCGGCAGCAGCAGCAACTACTCGATTCCCGTGGGAAGTTTTTCACCGCTGGATGGTTTGGCCGGGATTAAAGCGCCGGGCCAGGGGTGGTTGGTCGGGGTATTTGAAAGCGGTTCCGAACCCTCCGGCACGCCGCCGACGAGCTTGGATTTCACTTCCATCGGCACAAACTTTACGAGTCTCTCACCGTTGCTCGATCAGCCGTTCTTCGTCGGAGACGGCCTCACCGGAGACGGCACGGGCGCTGCGCAGCAGTTCCATGTGCCCGCGGGCGCAACCCGGCTGTTTCTAGGAATCGCCGACGGCAGTGGCGGAGCCATCGGCTATTACTATGACAACTCCGGCAGCTTTACTGCCTCGTTCCAGGTTACGCCCGCAGCACCATAGCCGCTTGCAGACATTTCAATTCAAATTGCTACGGCCATGCGTTTGCTTGTGCCGGCCGCGAACGAAACTCATCAACGGAAACTATTGCCCTCCCCAAACTTTATAACCGCCCCAAACTCGCGTGCCTTGCCCGCTCGCTTTACAATGTTTGCGTTCGTTTGAAAATCGAAAGGACCGCGCTCTATGCAATACCTCTTCCCCCTCGCTCAAGACAGCAACAGCAGCCCGTTCAGCCCGTTCACGATCGTTGTTCTGGTCGTGGTCATCATCATTTTCCTGGTGGTTTTTGGCCTGCTCTTCCAATTCATCGGCCTTTACATCCGGGCCTTGGTCTCGGGGGCGAAAGTCAGCTTGATGGAATTGCTCGGCATGCGGCTGCGAAAGGTGAACGCCCTGGTGATCGTCAACAGCCGCATTCAGGCGATCCGCGCCGGGCTCCAAGTCACGCAAGCCGACATGGAAAGCCACATGCTTGCCGGCGGCAATGTGCAGCGGGTGATCAACGCCATGATCGCGGCCAGCAAGGCAAATATTGAGCTTCCCTGGCGCACGGCGACGGCGATTGATCTGGCCGGGCGAGATATTCTTGATGCAGTGAAAACCAGCGTGAATCCCAAGGTCATCGACGTTCCCAATCCACAGCTTGGCCGCCCCACCATCGACGGCGTCGCCAAGGACGGGATTCAGTTGAAGGTCAAGGCGCGCGTCACCGTGCGCACCAATATCAAGAGCCTGGTGGGCGGGGCGACCGAGGAAACGATTATCGCTCGCGTCGGCGAGGGCATCGTCAACGCCATCGGTTCGGCCGAGGATTACAAGCATGTGCTGGAAAATCCCGACCGGATTTCCAAGGCCGTGTTGAGCAAGGGTCTCGACGCTAATACGGCGTTTGAGATTCTGTCGATTGACGTTGCCGATATTGATGTGGGCGAAAATCTGGGCGCGAAATTGGCCGCCGACCGCGCCGAATCCGACAAGCGCCGCTTTCAGGCCGAGGCCGAACAGCGCCGCGCGATGGCCGTGGCGCTGGAGCAGGAAAATATCGCCAAACAGGCAGAGAATCGGGCCTTGGTCGTGCTGGCCGAAGCGGAAGTGCCGCGGGCCATGGCCGACGCCTTCCGGGCCGGGAACATGGGCGTGATGGATTATTACAAGTTGCGGAATATTCAGGCGGATTCGAATATGCGCGACGCGATCGCCAAGCCGCCGGAAGGAACGCCAAAGTAGGGCCGAGGACTGCCTGCGGCGAGCGAAGTCGAGCCGAGGACTGAGAGACGGAAAGTTTGAGTAGGGTCTGCACTGCGGACCGCATTCCGGCAAATTGGTC
>JBEKYH010000229.1:0-17975 GCA_049511115.1 Tepidisphaeraceae bacterium
TCCTGGTTTCCCCTCTAATTCCTCACCCGCGACTGCAAATTATCCAGCACATTCATAAAATTAATATAGCTGTCATACGGGCTCTCATACGGGCTGAAATGCTTCTGGTCGTCGTCGTCAGCCCAGTGCTTGGTGGACATGTAGTAAAAATGATCGCTGCTGGTCAGCTTTCGCCAATCGGCAAGCAAATCCTCGTCGCCGCGTTCCTTGAGGGGGTCTTCCAGCTTGTACAGTTCGTGCAGCGCGTTGGACTGCATGGCGTTGCCAAGCCAGGCGGAAAGGTCGCGCTCGTTTTCCGACCAGCTCACCAGATTCGGCACGTCGATCTCGCCGGCCGACGCGTACTGGTCAACGGCCTGGCTGGGCGTGAGGAAATTATTGTCGCGGTGATCCAGGATTCGCGCCGGCAGATGGCGCAGGAATTCAAAGATGCCGGTGTCGGCCCACTGGTGCTCGCCGAAGGTTTCGTAATCCATGAACAAATTGCAGACAAAGCCGTTGCCGTTGATCTGGTTGACCCACTGGGCGAATTTGTCGGCCGTCAGGGGATACTGCTCCCAGCTCTTGGCGCTGAAGCGCGAGGCAATGTCGTCGCTGAGGCGGTAATTTTTCAGCAGCAGCTTGATCCGCGAGGCATGGGGCGGGGAATAAAGAAAGTTGGGGCTGCGCGCCCCCAGCAACCGGTCGGCTCCCTCGGCGAGGATGCCGTCGTAGCCCATGTGGCTCACGAAATGGGCCAGATCGTTGTTGTAAATCAGTTCGGTGTTCCGAAAGACGCGCGGCTCCTGCTCGAACAAGCGGCGGATCGTCGCCCGGTGCAATTCCACCTGCGAGCGGAATTCCTCGCGCGAATGCAGGAAGCTCAGCGAGTGGTAGTACGTCTCATCGAGAAATTCGACGCACCCGGTCGCGGCCAGTTTCTGGAACGCCTCCAATACATCGGGCGCGTGGCGCTCAAATTGCTCCAGGGCCGTGCCGGTGATGGAGAAGGCCACGCGGAAGCGGCCTTCGTGCCGCTTGATCGTCTCCAGCAGCACCTTCCCCGCGGGCAGGTAACATCGCTGGCCGACCTTGCGGACGATCTCGACGTTTTTCACGTCGTCGAAATAATTGCGGTCGGTGTCAAAAACGCTGTATCGCCGCAGCCGGTAGGGCTGGTGCACTTGAAAATAGAAAACCACTGAAGCCATCGTCGCTGCATTGTACGCGCCGTACGGCGGCTGGCTACTGGAGAAATACTTGAACCCTCGGGACAATGAAGTCCCATAACCCCATGCCCGATCGCACTGATATCCTCATCCGCCCCGCAAAAAAAGGCGACGGCCCACCGATACTGATCCTCCATCGCCGGGCCATCCACGAAACGGTGCAATCGCACTACAGCCAGGACATCTTAAACGCCTGGGGACCGCCCATCGCCTCCCCCACCAACCTGGCTCGCAAAGGCGACGATTTCGACGCGAAAGTCGAGCGAGGCCAGAGCCTCGTCGTAGTCGCCGAAATCCACGGCTCCATTGCCGGCTTCGGCGAAATCGCCCCGGCCGACTGCCATCTTGTCGCCGTCTACGTCGATCCCGATTTCCAGCGCCGCGGCGTCGGCAGCGCGATCCTCAAATATCTTGAACAAATCGCCACGGACCGATCCCTCCCGCATCTACAGATGTCCGCCTCCCTGCCGGCCATCCCCTTCTATCTCGCCCACGGCTACCAGATCGTGGAAGAGGGCTTTCATTCGCTAGGCGCCGGCAAGCAGATGGCGTGCATGAAAATGTGCAAGCAATTGAGCGCGGTCGAAAACAAATAGTAAGTCGACCCGCACCCATTCGCATAGCTGATTCGCGCCGTCCCATCCATTCACGGCGTCTTCGTCTCTGTGTGAGTCGTATCATCCGTGCCAGTAATCGGATTGTGCGTTGTGGTGGTTTCCTCGTGCGTATTCCCGCCGAACAACCCCGGCTTATCCGTCTCGGTATGCGATGTCTCACAACCCAGACTCGTGAAACCGAGGCAAACCACCGCCGCGACTGCTAAGAATCGTAAAGATTTCATTGGCCTCTCCTGAAAAAGGTTTTCTCTGGGGACCAGTGATTGATCCAATGTTCAATCACTCTGATCCACGTAGATAACCATAGTTCGTCCGGCAGAAGCCTGGAATCAGCCGTGGCACGAGTCCAGCATGGGGGTATTCCTGATGTGAGCGCAGAGGAGCGCGAGAGTCATTACCGCGCAGAACCGTGCGTCGCAGATTCCGCTTCGCCCCTCTTCTCGGCGTCTTTGCGTCTCGGCGTTCATTCCTCCCCCCCCGCGCCGCCTACGCCCCCGCGAATTCCTTCGGCGCATCAATAATCCTCAGGCACACCGCCGGCGGCCGCAGCGGCTTGAGCCGGTTGATCTCCGCCAGCGCGCTCTGCAAATCCCCCTCCAGCGCCAGGTGCGTCGTAATCACAATCGGCACAAACGGCCCCGCTCCCGTCTCGCGCTGCAGGACGGCCGACAGGCTGATCTTGTGCTGCCCAAGAATCCGCGTCACCTGCGCCAATACGCCCGGTGCGTCCTTGGCCATCAGCCGCAGATAATAGCGCGACTTCAATTCCGCAAAGGGCAAGATTTTCACGGCCCGTTTGCCGGCGGAGAGCAGATTCAATTGCTTAAACGCCAGGGGAGCCAGCCCCATCCCGATCTGCACTAGATCGGAGACCACCGCGCTGGCCGTCGGCATGCGGCCCGCGCCGCGCCCGTAATAAAGCGAATGCCCCAGGGCGCTGGCGTACACGCTCACCGCATTGAAACTCCCGCCGACTTCCGCCAGCAGATCATTCTTATGCACCAGCGTCGGATGCACGCGCAGGGAAACCGTCTCCTTGCCTTCGCGCGCCGCAATCGCCAGCAGTTTAATGACGTACCCCAGCTCACCCGCAAATTTCAGGTCGGCCTCATCCAGTGAATCGATCCCCTGCACCTGGATATCCGCCTCGCCAAACCGCGAATCAAACGCCAGCCCCGCCAGCAGGGACAATTTTTGCGCCGCGTCGCGGCCGCTCACATCCAGAGTCGGGTCGGCTTCGGCAAATCCCGCCTTCTGCGCCTCGGCCAGTGCCGCCGCATAACTGACCCCCTGGCGGGTCATCTGGGTGAGGATGAAATTGCACGTGCCATTGACGATCCCCACCAGCGCCTCGATGCGATTGGCCACCAGCCCATGCACCAGCGCCGCGATGATGGGAATGCCGCCGGCGCAGCTTGCCTCGAAGGAAATGCAGGTGTTGTTCTTCCTGGCCAGCGCAAACAGCTCCGCCCCGCGCTGCGAAAGCAGGCTTTTATTAGCCGTCACAACCGGCTTACCCAGCCGCAGGGCGCGCTCCATCAATTCGCCGGCAATCCCCACACCGCCGATGAGCTCGATCACCACTTCCGTGCGCGGATCATCAATCGCCGCCGCCGCGTCGGCAATATAAGGAAGCCCCGGCACATTCTGCTTGGCCGGATCGCGCTCGGCGACATGGATCAGTTCAAAGTCAAGTCCCGTGCGCTGGCGCAGGAGTTTTCGCTGTGAAGTGAGTACCGCCGCGACCCCGCCGCCCACGATGCCATGACCGAGCAGCGCGACGCCGATTTTTCTTTCCGCCATGATGAAACCCTTGAACTCTTAAACCCCTTAAACCCTTAAGCCGTCGCCCTCGCCTTACCTCACCGACTTCCAGATAATGCCCCGTGAGCCACTTCATATATTCCAGCTCTTCCGCCTTCACCGGCCGCACGATCTTGCCCGGCACGCCCATCACCACCATCCGGTCCGGCACCACCAAATCCGGCGGCACGACCGCCCCGGCCGCGATGAGGCATTCATTTCCAACCACGGCCCGGCTCAGCACCGTCGCGTGCATGCCGATGAGCGAGCCATTGCCGACGGAGCGACCATGCACAATCGCCCCATGGCCGATGACCACGTCGTCGCCAATCGAATTCGGCACGCCCGTATCGCAGTGCACGACCGCATTGTCCTGCACATTGGTGCGCCGCCCGATTGTGATCGGTGCGACATCGCCGCGGATGACCGTGCCAAACCACACGCTCGCCTGCTCGGCCAACGTCACATCGCCGGTGATGGTGCAATTCCAAGCCGCATACCATTTCCCAGCCGTTTGTGTGATGAGTTCCATTGGACCGGCAAGCTACGCCAACCGGCGGCAATTGCCAAGGGAGCTTGCGTTGTTGCAGAAGTTTCAGGCCGGCGGCGCAACCGGCCGGGTCGTCGGCGCGCCGCCCATGATGATGGGCGGGCCGTTCTGGACCTTCAGGTTGAGGCCCGATGTATCAATGTCAACGGCGTGGGAAATTCGCAGCCCGCGCTGGGCGGAGAAGTTGCAATCCTGAAAATGAACGTCGCTGATCGGGCCGCCGTCGACGCCGGCCATCGTGCCGCCGCTGCGGGCGACTCCGCTGAAACGGATCAGGTGAATATCCCGGCAGATCGTTAAATTCGGGACGGCCGGCAGGCGCTGGAGGCGCAGGTCCCATGCGAGTTCAAAATCGACGGCTTCGCTGGGATTCTTCAGGACAATGTCACGGTAGACAATATCCTCGACAATGCCGCCGCGGCTGGGCTGCGATTTGATGCGGGCGGCGTGGTTGGTGTTGGTGAACGTGCAATTCTCGACCAGCACATGCCGCACGGATCCGGTGACCTCCGATCCCATGGCGATCCCGTCGCCCAGGCGGATGTCGCAATCGTGAATCCAGACATTTTCGGTGGGCCGATTCACGCGGCGGCCGTCGTTGTCCTTGCCGCTTTTGAGGGTGATGTCGTCATCGTTGCAGGAGATCGTGCAATGGGAGATTTCGATGTTGCTGCACGAATCAATGTCCATCCCGTCGGAACTCGGCGTTCGCGCCACGGAATCAATATTAAGGTTCTCGACTTTGACATTCTGGCAATAAAGCAGATGCAGGCACCAGATGGCCTGCTTCTGAAGATGCAGTCCGGAGATTTCGACGTCCTGGCAATTCTTAAAGCAGATCAGCCGCGGCCGGCCAACCTGCTGGAAGACGAATCCATCGGCCATGCGAATGGAACCCGAAGGCCCGGACGTGGGCCGGGTGGCGCCGCCGGCGAATCCTCGCCCACCGCCGCCAAAACCACCCCCTGGCCCACCTCGCCCGCCGCGCGCTCCTGGCTGCGTCGCCGCCCCACCACGACCACCCGCACCTGCGCCAAATCGACCGCGCCCGCCACCCCACGCGTCGCCGGAGCCGTCGATCATTCCTTCGCCGCTCATGCTGATATGGCTTGAACCGTCGAAGTTGACCAAGGCGGACGTGTGCATCCCCTCCACGCCCTCCCAGCGCGTGCTGACCAGCGGATAATCCGCCTGATTCGTGGTCCCCTTGATGACGCCGTCCTTTTGAATGAGAAGGCTCACACCCGGCTTGAAGAAAATCGCGCCGGTGAGGTAAGTGCCCGCGGGAACAACCAGCGTTCCGCCGCCGGACGCGGCGATGTTGTCGATCGCCCCCTGGATGGCGCGTGTGTTGACGGTCTTGCCGTCGCCGATCGCACCGTAATTGCTCAGCAGATATTGCGGCGATGATGGCTGAGTCGTCGCGCAGCCGGCCATGGAGAAGGCGATGAGAAGAATGCCCACCAGGCAACTGTAAGATCGATGAATCATGGGGCGGCCTCGTTTTGCGGATAAGCGAGATATCCTCGTACAAAACACATTACAAATTCGCGGCGACGGCGTTGAGAAACTTTCGCTTGTGGGGACGTAACCATTGGAAGCTTGGCGAGCCGGGCCACTTCGGTCCGCAGGGGGAAAAATGAACGCTGAGGCGCGGAGCTGAGGTAGGAAAGACGAGAAATCAAATCAAAATGAATTCCTCCGCATTTTCTTCCTCAGCCCCTCCGCGCCTCAGCGTTCATCTCGTCTTTTGCATTTCATAGAACATTGCACCGACGCGAATTGTTTTGCGATCGCCGCCAAACCCGTATTATGCATTCGGGAGCGTGATCGTGGAAACCAGCCAGCGGGGCGTTACTTATGATGAGGTTCCTTACAACAGCCTCCCCTTTCGGGCGTGCCATCCGGAAACGATTGGCGTCGTCGCCGCCATGGAGGGGCTGACGCCGGCGCCGGTGCGTCGGTGCCGGGTTCTGGAAATCGGTTGCGCCAGCGGCGGCCACCTCCTTCCGATGGCGGCGGCATATGGCGATTCCCATTTTGTCGGCGTTGATCTTTCCAGCGTGCAAATCACCCGCGCCCGCGAACTAGCGGAGGCCGCCGATCTTCGCAATGTCGCCCTGCACGCTCAGGACATCTGCCAGTTCACGCCGGACGGCGAATTTGACTTTATCATCGCCCACGGCGTTTATTCGTGGGCGCCAGCGCCCGTGCGCCAGCGGCTTTTTGACGTTTGCGCGCGGCATCTCTCCCCGCGCGGGGCGGCGATCATCAGCTACATGGTCTATCCCGGCGCGTACGTCTGGTGCGCCCTGCGCCACGCGATGCAACTGGGAACGCGCGATCTGCCTCCGGGCGAAGTCGCCCCCGAGGCGCGGCACATCGCCCAGGTGTTGGCCGACGCATCGCCGCGGCTGGCCCCGCGCTGGGGGCCGGTGGTGGCCAAGTGGTCCAAGGACCTCTCCGCGTATGCCGACCGGACGCTGCTGCACGATCAACTTGAGGCAGTCTACTATCCCGTCTATTTCACGGAATTCGTAGACCAGGCCGCCGCCAGCGGGCTGCGTTATCTTTCCGATGCCACGCGGGATGACATCAAAAACGTGGCCGGCGGAGCGCGCGAGCAGATTGAAAAGCTGACGGGCGATCCAATCCTGCGAGCTCAATATGTGGACATCGCGGGGTTCCGCATGTTCAGGCAGTCAATTCTCTGCCGCAAGGATGCTGCCCTCACGCCGGCCGACCCACTGGGAGTCGTCGAGCGGGCCCATCTTTCGTCCGACAAATTTCTGCCCGGCGCGTCGTCAGCCAAACAGACCGTGCCGAAGCTGGAATTGAATTCCCTCAGCCCGCTCGGTCAGGCGGTCTATCGGGAATTGTCGGCGCGCTGGCCCAGGACGATTTCCTTCCCCGAATTGCGCAGCCGAGTGTCAACGACAAGCGCCCCGGGCGGCGACAGAACGCTGGCCACCTTTATCCACCAGCTCCACACCGCCGGCCAGGTGGAATTGTGGATGGATGAGCCGACGTTCATTGACAACGGATCAGACCCCAAGCGGGCGCGCGTCACCAAACTGGCGCGCGTTCAGGCGGCCAAAGGAATCCCCGTAACCAACCTCCGCCACGAGGCGTTTTCCGGCGCGGATGATCTGGCGCGGCGAATGGTCGCATCCCTCGATGGAAGTGAGCCATCGGCGGACGTGCTGAAGCATATACCGACGCTGGCGCGACATAGCATGTTAGTGAATCAAAACATAAGAGAATGAACGCCGAGGCGCGGAGGCGCTGAGGAAGAAAATGCGGAGGAATTTCAAAATCTAAGTCTTCTTTGAATTTCCTCGTCTTTCCTACCTCAGCGCCTCCGCGCTCAGCGTTCATCTCTCTTCCGTCATTGCGCGGGCGCCGTCGTCGGCGTGGAAATCTCATTGGGCGTCGTGATCTCGATGAGGTCCGCCGGCTCGGTCGACGGATGCGTCGTCGGGGTGGCGTCGGCCAGAGTCAACCGGCCGCTGACGCGCAGGAGGTCCAGGTAATTGATCTTCTCCTGATATTCCTGCGTCGCCAGGCTAAGCTGCGTGCTCAGCAGCGCCGCTTGTGCGGTCAAAACGTCCAGCGTGATGGCCAATCCCAGCGGCTCTTCGCGCTGGGCCAAAACAAGCGCGTCGCGATTGGCCGACAATTCAACGCGCAATTCCCTGATCTGATCGCGGCTGCTTTGCAGGTTGGCGTATGCCGTGCGGATGTCGTCCTCCACCTGCTTGCGCGTCTGGCTCTGCGTCAGCAGCGCCGAGCGAAGCACGCTGAACGCACTTCGCACGTCCGCTTCAATCTGGCCCCCAGTAAAAATCGGAATGTTCGCCGATATGCCGCCGCTGAGCTTGTTGTTCAACGGCTGGGTCTCTTTGTAAATCAAATATTGCAGATTTACAGTTACAGACGGCATATATTCGCTCATGGCGGCGCGCACCCCCTGCCTTGCGGCGAGCACTCCGGCGTCCGCGGCGGCCAGATCCTGCCGATGGATGTCCGCTTCGGCGATCCACCCCTCCACCGGCTGCAGCTCGTCCGCCGGAGTGACAAATCCATCCACAAGCGGCCGCGTTGTCACCGGAGAGCCAACCAGAAACGCCAACATCGCCCGCGCCGTCACCACGCTCGCCTCGGCCTGAATAAGCTGTACGCGCGTGCTCGACGCCTGTGACTGGCTCTGGGCGATTGCCAGGGGAGTGCCGTTACCGAGGTTGTATTTCGCCTTGGCCTGGCGAACGAGTTCTTCCTGCTCGGCAAGCGAGCTTTGGTAAACTTCCACAGACCGCTCGTTCTGTAATACCGCGTAATAATCCTGCACTACGTCAAAAAGAATTGTCTGCTGCTCGTTGAGAAGAAGCTGGCGATTTTGTTCCGCCGTGGCCGAATCCTCGTCAATGGCTGCGTAGTCTTGGAGGTTGAAGGCGTTAAGACTGGCGTTGAGAGGAATAGTGAAATTGTGAATAGGCCCGGGAGCTCCGCGTGCTGGCTGCGACTCGCTTAGGGTGGGTCCAAGGTTGATCTGCGGGAGGAGGGTCGCGAACTCACGGTCCTTGGCAATCAGCGCCTGAACATACGTCTCCCCACTCAGACCCAGGCTCTCATCGTTCTTCTCGGCGAGTTGCAATGCCGCCTGCAGGGTCAGCGGCGCTTCCTCAGTTGGCACGGGCGTCGTCGCCACGCCTGGCATCGCATCAAGCTGTTTGCGATACAACGCGACTTCCTTGGCCTGATCGACGCAGCCGGCGGCAGTGGCAGCCAGCGCCAGCCCCAGAATCCTTGCGGCAAGACGCGAGAGCGGCGAATTATTCATAGCGGAGGGCCTCGATCGGATCGAGCTTGGCGGCGCGTGTGGCAGGGTAATAGCCGAAGAATACGCCCACCGTACCGGAGAAGATAAGTGCAACGAATATGCTGTAGGCACGCACAAGACTGGGGAACGGGCTAAATATGCCGATCAGGTCCGCCGCGCCAACCCCCGCCAAAACTCCAATCAATCCCCCCGTGCCGCTCATGATGAGCGCTTCGATCAGGAACTGATTCAGAATATCGCGGTCGCGCGCCCCGATGGCCTTGCGCACGCCGATCTCGCGCGTGCGCTCGGTCACGGTGACCAGCATGATATTCATGATCCCGATCCCGCCGACCAGCAGGGAAATCCCCGCCACCGAGCCGAGCAGAATGGTAAACGTCGTGACAAATTGCGACGCGGTCTCCAGGTATTCAGCCTGGCTGCGGATGTCCACATCGTCAGGCATGTCCGGTTGCAGCTTGTGCTGCGTGCGCAGGACCAGCGAAATGGCATCCTGGAGTTTGGTCACATCGGCCCCGTCCTGCGCCTCGACGTCAATCTCGCGGATGCTGTTGGGCGTGGTCGATGTCACGCCGAACAGTTCCTTTATGGCCGTGCGATAAGGGATGAGAATCTGGTCGTCCTGGTTGAAAAATCCCTGGTCGCCTTTGCTCTTGAACGTGGCGACCACGACGAAATTGATCCCGTTGATCTTGATCGTCTTGCCAATCGGATCGGAATCCACGAAGAGATTCTCAACCGTCTTGGGCCCCAGGATCGCCACCCGGCCCATCCGCACTTCGGTGTCGTTGTCGTTGAAGAATTCACCTTCGTCCACTTCATAGTCGCGAATCTCAAAATAGGTCGGCGCGACACCCATGATGTTGGTATGGGTGTTGAGGCTCATGTACTTGACCTGCTCTCCGCCATTGACCACCGGCGAAACCGACTTGACACCCGGAACGTCCAGCAGCGCCTCGGCATCTCCCACGGTGAGATTCTGCTGCGTGCCGCTCATCACCCCGCCGAAACCGCGCTGTCCGGGCCGGATAATCAGAAGATTGGTCCCCATCGCGTTGATGCGCGACATCACTTGCTGCTCAGCCCCCGAGCCGATGGCCAGCATGGCGATCACCGCGCCCACGCCGATGATAATGCCCAGCATGGCCAGCATAGAGCGCAGCTTGTTGGCCGACAGGCACTTGAGGGCGACTTTGACAATCATCCAGTAACGCATGGGGCGGCTCTATTTAGTGATCTTCCCGTCGCGCATGACGATCTGGCGTCCGCAGTGGGCCGCCACCGCCGCGTCGTGGGTTACGATAATGACCGTTCTTCCCGCGGCGTTGAGCTGCTTGAACAAGGCCAGAATCTCCTCGCCCGTCTTGCTGTCCAGCGCGCCCGTCGGCTCGTCCGCCAGCACGATGGCCGGATTAGTCACCAGCGCTCGGGCGATGGCCACGCGCTGGCGCTGACCGCCGGAAAGCTGGTTTGGCTCATGGTGCCCGCGATCCGCCAGGCCCACCAGGCTCATCGCCTTTTTTGCCTGTTCGGCGGCGTCATGTCTGGCCGCGTAGTGCAGCGGCAATTCGACGTTCTCCAGCGCCGACATGCGCGGCAGCAAATTGAAGGTCTGAAATACAAAACCGATATGCCGGTTGCGAATCGACGCCAGCCGGTTCTTGGGCAGGCGCGAGATGTCATCGCCCGCCAGCGTGTAGCTCCCGCTGTCAGGCCGATCGAGGCAGCCCAGGACGTTCATAAGCGTGGATTTTCCACTCCCTGACGGCCCGCGAATCGCGACCATTTCGCCCTGCTTGATTTGCAGGCTCACATGATCCAGCGCGCGAACCGTCTGGCCGCCCAGTTCGTAGGTCTTGCACAAATCCTCGGCGAAAATAATCGGCCCGGAATCGATGGATTCCGTCAGGGAGTCTTCCACCGAATCCGAGGCTAGAGTAAGCACGCTTGGCATTATCGGCGACCTCCGCCAAACGGATTGCCGCCACCGCCGCGACCCTGCCCATTCCAGCGGCTATCGCCGGGGCCTTTGTGCAGGACGACGGTTTCATTTTCAGCTAAGCCACTGAGAATCTCGTCGTTGGTTCCGTCGCTGATGCCGACTTCGACCGTTCGGTCTTCCGTCGTCTGGTCAGCCTTCTGGACGGTGACAATCTCCTTACGATCCTTTCGGGTGACGGCCGCAATCGGAACCAGCAGCACATTATCCTTGCGCTGCTGAATAATGTTCACGTTAGCCGTCATATCGGGGAGCAAAAGCGATTTGTTGTCACTGGTGACTTCGATCTTTACTTCAAAGGTCACGACATTGGAAGTATTGACGCCCTGCGGAGCGATGCGGATGACCTTTCCCGAGAATTTCTTGCCTGGAAACGCGTCGGCTGTCCCCCGATCTCGCTCTCGTCCACGTCGGCGAGAATGAAAAGGTGCGAGAGATCGGAAAGGACCATGACCGATGCGCCGCCCACAACACTCGTCGCGGAGGAAACCATCGTTCCCTGCTGAACAGTGAGCGCGGTGATCACTCCGTCCATCGGGGCGAATATGTGGCAGTAGGATTGTTGCTGCTTGGCTTCTTCAAGGGCGACGTTGTCTGAATCAAGCTGCGCCTTGGCCAGCGCTACGTCCTGCTCCTTGATGCTGACTTGGATTTCCTGTGTCTTAAGTTGCTCAATGGCAACCTTGGCGTTATCCAGATTCGCAACCATCTGCGCAGCCGTATCAGCGGCAGTATCGTAATCTTCCTGTGTATCCAGTTTTTGCGCCAGAAGTTCCTTGCGCCGGGCCGCTTTCGCCTGGGCATCGGAAACCTGAGCCTGCGCCGAGGTCAAATTTGCGTTGGCCGTCTCTTTAGCCTGTTCGAGTTGCTGCTGGGCGACAATGAGTGTCTGCTTCGCCTCTTCAAGCCTGGCGGTGGATATGGCTACCTCGGCCGCCGCTTGTTCCTCGGCTCGATCCTCGTCGGTCGTGTCCACATCCATTAAAAGGTCATCCTTTTTGACCGTATCGCCAACATCGAAGAGCTTCGTCCGGTTCTTGGGCCCAAGTTGCATGACCTCCCCGCTGGCCCGGCATTTGATCGGAACGTCCAGATTTGACGCGACCGTCCCCGTGCTGCTGACGCTTTGCGTAATGCTGCCGCGCGTGACGGTCGTCGTCCCAGCAAACGTCGGGTCCACTTCCACGGAATCGCGCGTGTGCTGCCAGTAAATCAAGCCCCCGGCGGTACTTGCTGCGATTGCCAAAACCACGACGAACACTTTGATCATTTGCTCTTCCTACCTGACTCGCCCGCTCAATGTTGTGAAGAATAATTGCCGGCTCTGGATTATAGCGGATTGGCGCGGATTGATTCCTGTCCCGTCACCCAAGTCTGCTTTCACCACCAAAAAAGCGACACAAAGTTGCAGAATTCCATCAAAAAAGCAGGAATTCCAATCTGCTTCGGTTGCGGTAACGCCAGATGCAGTTTATCCCCCGCATCGGGCGAAGAAATAGGAACTTTTACTGCTTTTTTGATCCGTCAGGATCGTCAAATCCCGTCACTAGCGGCGGCTTTGAACGGCACAGGAGAACTGCAACCCGTTGGAATAGGAGACATGCTAACGATGCGTGGGGCCGGGTCAAGCGTTTTTTGGATTAAGCGGTTGCGAGCGCCTCAATCGCGGCCGCGCGAAAGCTGAATCAATCGCTGAATTACCAGAAAGCCCAGCAGAAGCCCGCCTATGGCGATGCGCGTCCACCAACTGCTGAGTTGTCCCTGGAACGTGATCGCCGTCTGGATAATGCCAAAGGTGATAACCCCCAATGGCGTGCCCGCCACATAACCGACCCCGCCACTGAGAAGCGTCCCCCCCACTACGACGGCGGCGATGGCATCGAGTTCCATTCCCGCGCCCGCCAATGCGTTTCCCGACGAGGTATAGATCGTATAAACCACCCCAGCCAACCCCGAGCAGAACCCGGCAAGGGCGTAGATCGCGACTTTTGTGCTGCCGACCGGCAAACCCATCAGCAAGGCCGAAGTTTCATTGCCGCCGATCGCGTAGACATTTCGGCCAAACGGGGTTTGCAGGGAAATCACCACCAGCACGATCACCATGACTAAAAAGATGACCGCCGTCAGCGGAAGAGTCATGCCGCCGCCGATAGGAATGGCCACGGAAGACAGCCAGTCATAAATGGGATGGTCGATGGTGATCGATTCGCTGCTAACGAGAAGTGCCGCTCCGCGCACGGCGAACAATCCACCCAGCGTAACGAGAAACGGAGGCAGGGACAGAAAATGAATCAGCACCCCCATCACGGCGCCGAAAATCGTGGTCGCGGCCAGTACCATGGCGATCGCAACCGCGGGATGGATGTGATACTTTTCAATCAGCACCGCCACGACGATCCCCGTGCATCCGACCACCGAGCCTACCGACAGGTCAATCCCGCCGCTCAGGATGACAAACGTCTCGCCCAGTGCGGCGATCCCCAGGAAGGACTCGTCGCTGAAGAATCCCAGAAAAACGTCGGTCGAGAAAAAATGCTTAAAAGCAAGCGATGCCGACGTGTAAAGGATCGCGCAGACCAGCAGCGTCGCCAGCAACGGCAATGTCCGCCTCGAAATCCAGCGGGAAGGAGAGAACGATCCGGAATCGCTCCGCGTCATGCGGCGCCCTTCCTTCCTCGCAAAAACATCCCGCGGAATCGCGGCGATTGCAGCACGCACACCGCCACCACCAGCGCCCCTTTGACCACCAGCGTCAGCGGCGGGGCAACATTGTCGGAAAAAATCGTCGTCGTAAGCGTCTGCAGAAGAATCGCCCCAATGAGAGCGCCAACAAGGGAAAACCTTCCGCCCGCAAGCGACGCCCCGCCCAGGCTGACCGCGAGGATCGCATCCAGCTCCAGGTTAAGTCCCGAGTTGTTGGCGTCGGCCGCCTGAAGGTCAGCCGTGATAATCAACCCTGCCAGCCCCGCGCACAGGCCGCCAATCGTGTACACCAGCAGCTTGACCCGCACCGCCGGGATACCCGCCAGACGGCTTGCGGTCGGATTGTTGCCGACCGATTCGATGAAAAGGCCCAGCGCTGTCCAACGGGCGACCAGAGAGATCAGAATCGCTGCCGCCGCGACGATGGTCACAGGGAACGGCAAGCCAAACAGGACTGCCCTCCCCAGGGCAGCAAATCGCGCATTGTCAAAGGTGACAATCTGGCCGTCGGTCAAAAGCTGCGCGATGCCCCGCCCGGCTACCATCAGAATCAGCGTCGCCACGATCGGCTGCAATCCCAACAACACCACCAGCGCGCCGTTCCATAATCCGGCCAGCAGCGCCGCCGCCAGCGATATCATGATTATGACCGCGATGGACCCGTGGGCATTGATGATCGCCACCGGCGAATCGATGGGCCGCGCGATCAACGAAGCCGCGACCGCTCCGGCGATCGCCATCACCGCACCCACCGACAGGTCGATCCCGCCCGTCGCAATCACCAGGCTCATCCCCAACGCCAGGAGCATGACCGGCGCACCGCGATCCAGGACGTCGATCATGCTCCCATGTACATGACCATTGGCGATCGACAGTTGGAAGAAGGAACGGCTGAAAATTGCGTTGACCACCAGCAACGCCCCCAGCGCCGCAATCGGCCAAATCAACCGCCGTGCCTCACGCATGGCCGCCCCCTGTCAAAGCCGGCTCGCTTCCGGCGATCAGCGACATGATGTTGTGCTCGCTGACATTCTCCCCTTCCAGATGCCCAATCACCTTCCGGTCGCGCAGGACCAGCACCCGGTGGCACAACCGCGCGACTTCTTCCAATTCCGAACTGATAAACAGCAACCCCATGCCGTTCCTGCAAAGCTCTTCCAGCAATGCGGCAATCTCAAATTTCGCCCCCACGTCGATCCCGCGCGTCGGCTCGTCCAGAATCAGCAGCCGCGGCTCGGTCACCAGCCACCGGGCCAGCAACGCCTTCTGCTGATTCCCGCCGCTGAGGAGCTTCAGCGGCATTTGCGTGTCGGCCGCCGCGATCTTCAGGGCCGCAATGAATTTCCTGGCGATTTTTTCCTGCGCCCCGCCGGAAATGCGCCGCAGCCATCCGCGCCGGCCCTGTAACGCCAGGACGATGTTCTCGCGCAGCGAAAGATCGGGAATGATCCCGTCGAGCTTTCGATCCTCCCCGCAAAACGCGATCCCGAACTTGATCGCCTGCCGCGGCTGGCGAAAGTGCACCGGCCTTGATTCCACGCTCATCGTGCCTTGATCCGCCCGCTCGGCGCCAAACAACAGTCGCGCGCTTTCGCTTCGCCCCGCGCCAAGCAATCCCGCCAGCCCCACGACTTCTCCCCCGCGGATATCCATATCAAACGGCGCGATCGCGCCCGTCCGCGCCAGCCCGCGAACCGAAAGGAACGGCCCCTTGCTCTTATCTGACCTCGCCACCGCTATCCGCTGTGATGCCGGCTGATTCACCAGCGCGCTCGCATCGCGGCCGATCATGGCGCTCACCAGCGCCAGCCGCGAAAACTCGGCCGTCTTGTATTCACCGACGAGTTTTCCATTGCGAAGCACCGTGAGGCGGTCGGTGATCTCATACACCTGATCCAGAAAATGCGTCACAAAAATCAGCCCCAGCCCCTGCGATTTCAGCCGCCGCATCACGGAAAAAAGGCTCGCCACCTCGCGGGCATCCAGACTGCTGGTCGGCTCATCCAATACCAGCACCCGCGCCTGCACGTCCACCGCGCGGGCAATGGCCACCATCTGCTGAATCGCGATCGAATAACTCGACAGCGACCGCTTCACATCCAGCTCCAAATCCAGCCGCGCCATCGCCTGCCGGGCCTTGTCATACAGCGCTCGCCAGCGAATCTTGCACCCCAAAAGCGTCGGCTGCCGCCCCAGATACAAATTCTCCGCCACGCTCAATTCCGGCACCAGATTCACTTCCTGATATACCGTGCTGATCCCCGCCGCTTGCGCCTGCAACGGCGTGCGCGGATGGATCGCCTTTCCCTCCAGCAATATCCGCCCTCCATCGTGGGGGTATAGCCCGGTCAGCACTTTAATCAGCGTGCTCTTGCCCGCCCCGTTCTCCCCCATCAGCGCATGAATCTCCCCCGCGCGCAGCAAAAAACTCACGCGATCCAGCGCCACCACGCCGGGAAACCGCTTGCTGATTTCAATCGCGGATAGGAGAGGAGGAGTGAGGGAAGATTCGCTCATCGCTAAATCGCTTATCACTGGCAATTGCAAAGACGCCTTTGGACGGCGTCTTTATCTTTCCATCGTGAAGAACTTGCGAATGCGCGCCAGCAAATCTGTTTGCGCGCCGCGCATCCGTTCCTTGACCGCCTCGCCCGTCAGGTGATCGCGGGCGGCGTCGAGTTCCAGCCGGCGCTGGGCCAGAATCTGGCTGATTCCCTCGGCGATAAGAGGACGGTTCTGAAGGACATTGAAAAAATCCTCCTTATCCAGGCGAAGGCAATGCACATCCGTCACCGCCAATACGCTGGCCGATCGCCGGTCGCCGGTCAATAGGCCCATTTCCCCGAAAAAGTCCCCGGCTCCCAACTTAGCCAACGTGCGTTCCTGCGAGGACCCTTCCACTTTCAGCCGCACCTCCGCCTCGCCCTTGGTCACAACATACATGCACGGAGACTGATCTCCCTGCCGAGCGATCGCCTCCCCGCGCGCAAACGGGCTGTCGTGCAGATGCTCGGCAAGGTATCGCCTCTCCGCCTCGTTCAGGGGGGCAAGCAGATCGACATTGGCCAGCGCCGCCTGCCGCTTGTCCAGGTTTTCCGAAAGAATCCGCTGCTTGCGCTCGTGGTCCTCTTCCGTCTGGAAGGTGCGATACGCCGGAATCGCCACGATGATCCCCTGGCGCTTCAGCGCAAATACAATGCGGCAGCGAATCAGCGAATCGGTCTGCTCGTCAACGAATAAATCCGTCAGCCAATATCGCACCGCGTAACTGGCGTAGCTGTCCTTGAACTCCATCAGCAGTGCATGGGGCGCCGGATCGCGCGCGACATTCGGCAGCGCCTCGGTCCCCACGGCGCCATTCACCGCGGCGATCACCTCGGTCGGCGCATAACGGTAATCGACATTGAAATAGACATATTGCCGATGCTGCCGGGGCGACCCCGCGCGCCGCCCCAGGACGATGACGCTTGATTTGATCAGCACGCCGTTGGGAATGACCACCGTGTCCCAGTTGCGCGTCTCGATGCTGGTTTGCCGCCAGCGGATTTCCTTGACCAGCCCGACGCTGTCATTAACTTTGATCCAGTCGCCGACGGTGATGGTGCGCTCCATCTGGATGGCCATGCCGCCCAGGATATTGCCAAGAGTGTCCTGAAAACTCAGGCCGATGACGGCGGTGACAATCGCGCTGCTGGTGAGAATATTCTCCGTCGGAACGCCGCCGTGGCCGAGCACGACGAACGCCACGGTGATGTAACTGAAGGCCAGAAGCAAATCGCACAGGATCGGCGGCGGCCGAAGCCCCAGGGGCTTGAGAACAATGTCAAAGATGATGACGCCCGCTACCGTGACTATGGCGGCAATCAACGAAAAGATGGAGCCGATGCAGATCCAGCGGTAGGTGAGATTTCCCTGCGTGATGATTTCGTGCGGCCCGCCCGGCAGGATCGAGGCGACGGTCAGCCCCGCCATAGCCAGAACAAACAGCGAAACTGCCGCGCGAAGGCGCGTCCGATCCAGCGGCAGCACCCTCGCCAGTAACAGCGCCGCAACACAAAATATCAGGATCAGCCAGCCCAGCCCCTGCCCCAACTCGCTGGCTATTTCGAGCTTATGCCACAACGCCATGGCCGGATGTTATAGGAAAATTGTCGGCAGTGCAGCGCGCTATCCCCGGTTTTCCTTGTAATAATTAATCAGCCCATTCGTCGAAGTATCGTGCGAGCTGACCACTCCCGGCTTCTCCAGTTCAGGC
>JBEKYH010000230.1:0-7733 GCA_049511115.1 Tepidisphaeraceae bacterium
CGGCGGCCGGGTTTGGCGCAACCGTAGTGCTTTGGGTGGCTTACCTTTTCAGTGGCGTTCTCTGTTTTGAGAAAACGATGGCCGTCGAGCGCTCCGAAGGTGCGCTGGCGGCGTTGATGTTGGCGCCCGTCGAGCGGGGAACAATCTATCTTGCCAAGCTTATCAGCAATCTCCTGCTCATGTTGACCGTCGCGTTAGTCATTACGCCGGCGGGAGTTCTGTTCTTTTCATTTGATCTCTCGGCGGCTCCCTGGACGTTTGCGATGGTAATGAGCCTGGGAATTATCGGGTTTGCCGCCGTCGGCACGTTGTTCGCTGCTGTTGTTTCGTCCACGAGGCTTCAGGGCGGTTTGCTTGCGATGATGATCTTTCCCGTCGCCATACCGCTGGTGATCGCCTCGACGCAGATGATGATCCATCAGTTCCGCGACGGCTTGCCGGTGGGCGGAACGGGATTAGGAGTGCTGGCGGCGTTTGATGCGATTTTTCTCACCGCCAGTTGGCTGATGTTCGAGTGTGTGCTGGAACCGTGAATGAAAAGTGCAACGTGAAGCGGAGCAAGCCATGACCAGCGGACAACGAAAACTGATGAGCGGTTTCTGGCTCGGCCTGGGAGTTTTGTTCGCGGCCGACCTGGCGCTGGTTGCGTTGTACACGCCTGACGAACTCACCATGGGACCCGTGCAAAAGATTTTCTACCTGCATTTGCCCGTCGCGATCAATACGTTCCTCGCCTGCCTCACGGCGTTTGTGGCCAGCATCGGATACCTCTGGCAGCGGCGGGCATGGTGGGATGACCTGGCCGCGGCGGCCGCTCGCGTGGCGGTGCAGTTCTGCGGCGTGGTTCTCCTGACCGGCATGGCTTGGGGACGGCTGGCCTGGGGCGTGTGGTGGACCTGGAGCCCGCGGCTGACGTTCAGTCTGGCATTGTTCTTTCTTTATGTGGTCTATCTGCTGGTTCGATCCTCCGTTGAAGGCAGAGAACGCCGGGCGGTGATCGCTGCGGTTTACGCGGTGATTGCCTTCCTGGACGTGCCGCTGGTGTGGCTGTCGGCGCGATTGATGCCCGACATTCACCCCGGCTCGGTCGAATTGGCCCCAGCCATGAAGCTGACACTGGCCGCGTGGTTTGTGCCGGTGACGCTCCTGGCGGCGGGATTGATCTTTGTGCGATTCAACCTCAATTGCAGGGCACGGCTCGCCAGTCTCGCTGCGAGCGATATTGAACAAAGCATTTCAGCTTCGACTACAGCTTTTGATGTGAATAAGCCTCGGCGAAGCCCGCGGCAAGTTGAGCTTCCTGTGAAAGCGGCAGGTGTACGATGAACAACGAGTATGTCGCTCTGGTTTACGCGGTCGCGCTAGCCGTCTTGTGGGGCTACGGCGCGGCGCTTTGGCTCGAAAGCCGGGCAGTATCGCGACGGGAAAGAACCCGCGCGGGAGGCCGGCCATGAGCATCATTATTGTGGGACTTAATCATCGCACGGCGCCCGTGCAAATCCGCGAGCAGTTGGCGTTTGGGCGCGAAGGCGTGCCGACGGCGCTGCTCTATTTCCAGAAGCAATTCCCCGGCAGCGAGGCGGCAATTCTCAGCACCTGTAATCGCGTCGAAGTGATCGTGGCGAGCGAAGACGTAAAGCCAACGGCGGCGGACGTGATTCGCTTTCTGGCCGAGGCGCGCGATCTGCCGGCGAACGACTTCGCCCCCTTCCTGTATCAATTCAATGATGAAGCGGCCTGCCGCCACCTGTTTCGCGTGGCCAGCGGGCTGGATTCGATGGTGCTCGGCGAGGACCAGATCGTCAATCAGCTTAAGCAGGCGTATGCGACGGCCAACCAGCAGGGAACGACCGGGCGCGTGCTCAACCGGCTGTTTCACCATGCCTTTCAAGTCGGCAAGCGAGCGCGGGCGACGACGAATATTTCCGATGGCAAGCGGTCGGTTTCGTCGGTGGCGGTCAATGTGGCCAAGTGTGCCATGGGCGATTTTAGCGGCAAGCGAACGCTGGTCGTCGGCGCCGGCGAGGCCGCCCGGCTGGTGTGCCAGCACCTGGCGTGCGTCGCCAAGTCGGATCAGTTCGTGGTGATGTCGCATTCGCTGAACAACGCGCGCGTGCTGGCCGAAGCGTGCCACGCGGTGGCCGCGCCGTTCGATCAGTTTGAAGCGCAGCTTCTGCTGGCGGACGTGGTCGTGACGGCGATGAACTGCCCGCATCCACTGTTGACGGCGCCGCGGCTGCGGCAGGTTCAACAGCAGCGCGGCGGGCGGCAATTGATCATTATCGACCTGGCGGTGCCGAGGAATGTGGACCCGGCGGCGGCGGAGGTCGAGGGCGTGCGGCTGTACGACATCGACGCGCTGGGCGGAATTATCAGCGAGCATCAGCAACACCGGGCGGCGGCGGTCGCGCCGTGTGAAAAGATACTCGACGAGGAAGTCGCGGCGTTTGGCGAATGGCTGGGCGAAGCGAAACTCAGTCCGCTGATTGCCGGAATGTATCGCGCGGCCCGAACCGTGCGCGACGCCGAACTGGAACGGATGTTTCATAAATGCCCCGACCTCACCGACACGCAGAAGCAGGCCGCGGAACAACTGGTGGATCGAATGCTCGGTAAATTCATGCACCCCTACGTCGTCGGACTGCGGCATACGCCGGCGCCGATGATGTCCGCGGTTGCGGACGCCTGGCATGAAGAAGCTGACTCGGATTGAGCCGGCGGGAATAGAGTCATGGCAACGCTCACGCTTAACGATCTGGATGCTCGATTGCTCACCGCGGTGCAGGAGCAGATTCCGCTGGTGGCGCGGCCGTTCGCGGCGATAGCGCGGGAACTGGAAGTCACCGAGCGGGAAGTGTTGGAGCGGCTGGCGGCGCTGCACAGCGGAGCGCGGGCGCCGGTGCGGCAGATCGGCGCGATTTTCGACAGCAAGGCGCTGGGCTATCAGAGCACGCTGGTCGCGGCGAAGATTCCCGAGGATCGCCTGCCGCAGGCGGTGGCGGCGATCAATTTACATCCGGGCGTATCGCACAATTACCGCCGCGATCATGCCTTTAATCTCTGGTTTACCCTGGCTGTGCCGCCGGATAGCAAACTGGGCCTGGCCGCGACGGCGTCGATTCTGCATTGCCGCGCCGGGGCGACGGCTACAAGGATGATGCCGACGCTGAAGCTGTACAAGATCGGCGTGAGATTGGATTTGGGGGCGGGGAGAACCCAGAGCGTCAAGGCTGCTGTGGCGGGCATTGAATCATCGGCCGCGCCCGTGACCGAACGTGAAAAGCGCCTGATTCGCGTGTTGCAAAGCGATCTTCCGATTGTGGAGAATCCATTTGATGGGCTCGCCGACGAAGCGGGAGTCAGCGTGGACGAGCTGCTGGAATCCGCGCGGCGATTCATTGGCGCCGGGATGATGCGGCGGTTCAGTGCGGTGCTGCGGCACCGGGAGCTGGGGTTTGACGCCAACGCGATGGGCGTATGGGTCGTGCCACCCGATCGGCAGGATGCCTTTGGCGCGACCGCTGCCGGATTCTCCAAGGTCAGCCACTGCTATCTGCGGCCGAGTTACGCGGATTGGCCGTTTACGATTTTTACGATGATTCACGCGCAGGATCGGGCCGGCGCTTCCAAAGTGCTGAGCGCGATCTCCTCGGCGACCGGCATCAGCGACTATGCCGCGCTCTACTCAACACAAGAATACAAGAAAGTTCGAGTCAAATATTTCACCGGTGACGTCGAGGCCTGGGAGGCCGGCGTCGGCGCTTGTGAATGAAAGAGAAGGAATACGACTATGATCGTCGCGATACCCAAAGAGACGGCTGCTGGAGAGACTCGCGTGGCCATTACGCCGGCGGCAGTGGCGGCGCTGGTGAAGAGCAAGCTCGATGTGCTGATTGAAACAGGCGCGGGGCTGCGGGCCGGATTTGAGGATTCGGCGTACGCCGCCAAAGGCGCGAAGCTGGCGGATCGGCGCGCGGTCCTGACGGCGGCGGACATTCTGCTTCAGGTGATCACCAGTTCGCCGGTGCTGGGGAACGATTATTCGCTGCTCAAGCCCAATTGCATCGTCATTGGATTCTGCGATCCGCTGGGTAGCCCGGAGACGATTGGCGACATCGCGGCCAAGGGCGTGTCGCTGATTTCGATGGAACTGATTCCGCGCATCACGCGGGCGCAGGCCATGGATGCGCTCTCGAGCCAGGCGAATCTGGCGGGATACAAGGCGGTGATCATGGCGGCGGAGGCGAGCCCGCGGATTTTCCCCATGATGATGACGGCCGCGGGGACGATCAAGCCGGCGAAAGTATTCGTCATTGGCGCCGGCGTGGCGGGATTGCAGGCCATCGCCACAGCCAAGCGGCTGGGGGCGGTGGTCAGCGCGTTTGACGTGCGCGCGGCCGTGAAGGAACAGGTCCAGTCGGTCGGCGCGAGGTTCGTCGAATTGCCGCTGGAGACGGGAGACGTGCAGGACAAGGGCGGTTACGCCAAGGCAATATCGAAGGATCAGCAGCTCAAGCAGGCGGCCTTGATGGCGAAAGTTGTCGCCGAGAGCGACGTGGTGATTACCACCGCGGCGGTTCCGGGCAAGCCGGCGCCCAAACTGATATTTACAGCGGCGGTGGAAAAGATGCAGCCGGGGTCGGTGATTGTGGATTTGGCGGCTGAGCGCGGCGGGAACTGCGAATTGACCGTTCCCGGGAAAACAATCGTTCACAACGGCGTGACGATCATCGGCAACGCGAACATCGCCGCGGCCGTTCCTTATCACGCCAGCACGACTTACGCCAATAATCTGGTGAAATTGCTCGCATTATTGGTGGACAAGGAAGGGAAACTGAAGCTGGACCCGAGCGATGACGTGATCGCGGGATGTCTGGCGTGTCACCAGGGCGCGGTCGTGCATGGTAGAATCAAGGACCTGCTTGGGGCGAGCGCTGCCCCGGTGGAACGCGCCCCGCGCGGCGCGGCGGCGGCACTGGCGTAACAATTCCAAGGAGTGCTTCACATGATCTCGGATTTTTCAACACAATTGTACGTGTTCATCCTCGCAGCCTTTCTGGGGCTGGAGGTGATCAAGCGGGTCAGCCCGCTGTTGCATACCCCGCTGATGTCGCTGACCAATGCGATATCGGCGATCAGCGTGGTGGCGGCGATTGAGATCGCCGGCGAAGGCAAGACCACACTGAGCACCATTCTCGGCACGCTGGCGGTTACGGCCGCCAGCGCCAACATCATCGGCGGATTCATGATCACCGATCGGATGCTCAAGATGTTCAAAAAGCGTGAAGTTGGAAAGCGAGCTTGACCATGATTGCGTCAATATTAGCGGATAGTGCGGCGTCGATAGCGCCCTCGGCCGGCGACTCGGGGATGGCCAGCGTTGTCACGACGGTCTCGTATCTGATTGCGGCGGCGCTTTTTATTCTGGCGCTGAAGTGGCTGTCGGCGCCTTCGACGGCGCGGCGCGGGAATCTGGCCGGCGAGATCGGCATGGCCGCCGCCATCATCGGAACCTTGGTGGGCCACCATATCGTCAGTTACCAGTGGATCATCGTTGGATTTACTCTGGGCGCGCTGATCGGCGCGCCCATGGCCATCTGGATGACCATGACGGCGGTGCCGCAGCGAACGGCTTTGTCGCACGCGTGCGGCGGCCTTGCGGCGGCGCTCGTCGGAACGGCCCATTATTACCTGTTTTTCCAGCCTGGAACTGCGGCGCCGACGTCGCTGATTATGGGCATCCTGTCCATTGAAGTGCTCCTGGGGTCGCTGACGTTTACCGGTTCGTTAATGGCCTTCGGCAAGCTGCAGGACCTGCTCCCGACGCGGCCGATGGTTTACAAGGGGCAGAACATCATCAATTTTGCGATCCTGGCGGCGGCGCTGCTCAGCGGCGTGGTGCTGACCGTGAATCCCACCATGACCCTGCTGTTTCCCGTGCTGCTTGTTTTGGCCGCGCTGTTTGGCGTGATGCTGATCCTGCCGATTGGCGGGGCGGATATGCCGACGGTCATCGCATTGCTGAACAGCTATGCCGGTTTGTCCGCGAGCATGATGGGTTTCGTGCTGAGCAATAAACTTCTGATCATTGCCGGCGCGCTGGACGGAGCGAGCGGTTTGATCCTGTCGATCATCATGTGCCGGGCCATGAACCGGAGTTTCTCCAACGTTCTATTTGGCGCGTTCGGGCAGGTGCAAGCCAGCGCGGGCGGGCCTGGCGAAAAGAAGACCGTTCGCAGCAGCTCGCCGGAAGAGGCCGCGCAGGTCATGGAGGCGGCGACGAGCGTCATCATCATCCCGGGTTATGGCATGGCCGTCGCCCAGGCGCAGCACAAGGTGCGCGAATTGTACGATCAGCTCACCAAGCGCGGCGTGGATGTGAAATTCGCCATTCATCCCGTGGCCGGACGCATGCCGGGGCACATGAACGTCCTGCTGGCCGAGGCGGAGATTCCCTATGACCGGCTGGTGGAAATGGATGAGATCAACGGCGATTTCCCGCAGTGCGATGTGGCCCTGGTCATCGGCGCCAACGACGTGGTAAACCCCGCGGCGCGCAGCGACAAGAGCTCGCCGATCTATGGCATGCCGATTCTTAACGCCGACCAGGCCAAGACGGTGATGGCCATCAAGCGCTCGATGAATCCCGGATTCGCCGGGATCGACAACGCCCTGTACACGTCGGACAACTGCATCATGCTCTTCGGCGACGCCAAGGCCGTGGTGGGCGGCGTGGCGAAGGAGCTCGCGGACGCGGCTAAATCGAATTGAAGGTGAACCGTGAGCGACTGCAACAGCTCAACATTCTCCGCGGATTTGGACGCTGATTCGTGCATCGATCCCGTCACGCGGCGTACGCAGCACCCGGTGTTTGTGGATCGGCTGCCGCCGTGCAATTTGACCTGCCCCGCGGGTGAGAACATTCAGGAATGGCTGTTCTTAGTTCAGCGCCAGCGCTACGAAGAGGCGTGGCGAGCGCTGACGCGGAACAATCCGCTGCCGGCGATTCACGGACGGGTTTGCTATCACCCCTGCGAGAACGGATGCAATCGCAAGCGGATTGATCAGTCGGTCAGCATTCACTCCGTGGAACGGTTCCTCGGTGATCTGGCCATCGAAAAGGGGTGGACGTTTAACCCGGGGACGGCTACGGGAAAACGCGTGCTGGTCATTGGCTCCGGCCCGTGCGGGTTGTCGGCGGCGTATCAGTTGGCGGTGGCCGGGCACCATGTCGCCGTGCACGAGGCGGCGGCCAAGCTGGGCGGCATGATGCGCTATGCGATCCCCGAATACCGGCTGCCGCGCTGGGTGGTGGAGGCGGAGATCAGCCGCATCGCGCAGATGGGCGTGGAATTCCATACCAATTGCAAGACGGAGAACCTGGACGCCTTTCTAAAGGATGGCGAGTTTGACGCGGTATGCCTGGCGATTGGCGCGCAGCTCAGCAAGCGCGTGGATATTCCCTCGGCGGATGCCGGGCGGATTCTCGATGCCCTGAAATTCCTGGCCTCCGCCGATGAGCGCCCGGGCTATTGCATCGGCCGGCGCGTCGCGGTGTACGGCGGCGGAAACACGGCCATGGACGCCGCGCGCACGGCGCTGCGGCTGGGGGCGGCGGAGTCGATCATCATTTATCGCCGCGATGAGGCGCACATGCCCGCTCACAAGTTCGAGCTGGAGGAGGCGCTTCAAGAGGGCGTGGTCGTCAATTGGCTTCGGACGGTTAAGGAAGT
>JBEKYH010000231.1:0-7729 GCA_049511115.1 Tepidisphaeraceae bacterium
GTTTGATTCACTGACGCTTAGCTCGAAGGCGAGCGGCGACCGGATGAATCTGACGCTGGGGGCCAATGGGCGCGACCTCAATGCCGTCGCGACGAGCGTGAGCGGCTTTAATTCGTTTTTGAAAACCCTGCAGGGTCAGGGGCCCGCGGCGCCGGTCATCTTCCAGCCGCTGGCGAAGGCGGCGGACTCGATCCAATGCCAGACGGACGGGCTGAGCGTTTCGGTAACGGCGGATATGCCATCGAGTTTGCTCGATGCGATGCTGGCGGCGGCGCGGCCGGCGCGGCAGCAGTAGCCGATATACGCGGGGAATGGATATGCGCGTGCGCGGCCCCGCCCAATCCTCGCAGGGGCTACCCCGGGCAGGCTGCTAACGGGTTACCCGTCGTTCACGTCCGGAGAAAGAACGGAAATCAACTCGATTCGGGATAGGTATGATGGGCGCCATGCCGCGGAATGTCGAGATCAAAGCGCGCGTGCTGGATTGGGATGCCATGCGTCGGCGAGCCGCGGCACTTGCGGATGGCCCGGTGCAGATACTGGAGCAGGAGGATGTGTTTTTTGCCGTACCGCGCGGGCGGCTCAAGATGCGGACGCAAAACGGGGCGGCCGAGCTGATTTATTACTTGCGCGAGAACACAAGCGGCCCGAAGGAATCGGCCTATTTGTGCATTCCAGTGCCGGATCCCGCGGCGGCGCGCGTGATGCTCGGCCGAATTCATGGGGAGCGCGGAATCGTTCGCAAAACGCGGTGGCTTTATCTCGTTGGGCAGACGCGGATTCACCTGGACCGAGTGGAGAACCTGGGAGACTTTCTGGAATTGGAAGTGGTCATGCGAGATGGGCAGCCATTGGATGAGGGAACGGCCATCGCGCGCGATTTAATGGCTCGATTGGGAATCCATGAGGATCAGTTGATCGATGGGGCGTATGTCGATATCCAGACGCCAGGATAGAGGCGCGGCGATTGGAGATTGCGGTCCGGCGCACGTTCTTCTCCCGAATTGGAAACAGCTCCCGCCACTGAAATGCGACCCTCAACCCGTCCCTCTCCCTGAGTACATGGAGAGGGGGAGAAGCGCGGCGCCAAAGGTTTCGATAAGCGGCGCACTGGCGATCGGCTATCAGGGCTGGGCGCTTGAAGCGGCGGTTTCTTTGGTCAGATAGCCGTTTACCTTCATCCACTCTTCGACGCGGTCCATGAAATGGTCGGCGCCGCCGCCTTTTTTGCGGAAGCCGTGGGCGCCGGTCTGGAAGATGTGGAGTTCGACGGGGACGTTGGCTTTTCGCCAGGCGGAGAAGAGATCGAGCGAGTGCTGAAAGCCGACCTGTGTGTCGTCGGCGGCGACGGCGAGAAACATGGGTGGCGCGCCGGCGGGGGGAGGGTCGCCGCTGAGGTCGGCGGCGTAAACACCCATGGCGAAATTGGGGCGGCCGTCGAGGTCGCCGCGCACGGCGCGGATCATCACGGCGCCGCCGGCGGAGAAGCCGATGAAGCCGACGCGGTCGGAACTGAAGCCATATTCAGCGGCGCTTTGGCGGAGGATTCGCACGGCCTGCTTGCCGTCTTCGCCGCCAATGGCGCGGATATCCTGGCCGGCCTGAGGACCGGTCGCAGGCGCCGCGGCGGTCGCGCCGCCCGCAGTGGCGCTGGGCTGAGTTGTGGCGGCGGCCGCGGGGCGTCCGCCACGGCGATTGGGATCGACGAATTTCAGGCGGTATTTCAGGACAAAGGCGTCAACGCCCATGGCGTTGAAACGCCTGGCGATATCCACGCCTTCGTAGGACATCATGAGATTCTGGAATCCGCCGCCGGGGGCGACGATGACAGCGGTTCCGACGGATTTGGATTTGTCGGCGGGGTAGTACATGAGTTCGGGGTGAACCACGTTCTGTATGGTGGGATTGTCGGGCGAGCCGGCGGAGCGCTCCGTCCAGGTCCAGTTTTCCGAGCCGGGGGCGATGCCGGGGTAGAGGGGGATTTCTTTGGCGGGGGGAGCGAGTTGGGCGGTCGTGGTTTGGGCACGTGCGGCCAGAAGGCAGACCAAGGCCAGGAGAATGGTGCGCCGCGCGGTTGGAGTTGCCATGTGTTTCCCTCGTGCTGTTGGGGCGGATCAGAAGAAAATCTCGGGGCTTACGCCGAATCGGTCGCGGATTCCCGCTATCGCCCGTTTACTGAAATCGCGCCGGCCGGACAGCATTTCCGACAGGTTGCTTTGGCCGATACCGATCTCTCTGGCTAAGGCGCTGACGGTCAAGCCATTGCCCTCCATGAGGTGGCGTACAACAGCCGCCGGCGACGCATGCGATGTATCAACCTTCAGTTTCGCCGCCCGTTCGTACTGGTCGATGAGATCGGCCAGTACCTCCAGGTAGTCAAGGACGCCACTGTCGTGGGATCCCTGGTGTTGCAATGACACCTGACTAAGAACCTTTACCGCCTCCGCGTGCTGCTGTTGACTTTTGACCGGGCGTAGGGGAAGGCGGCGGACTAGATCGAGATAGAAATCCGCTTCCATAGTTGATTTGGATGTGCGCATGGTGCTAATACCTCCGTTTCCAAAGGTTTTTCGAATATTCGCTGTGAGTCATGAGTTCCAGGACGGTAATTGTCTGGATCGGATATACCAGGTCAGCGATCATCCGGTACTTGTTGCCACTTACATCGAACACGGTCACTCTCGCACCGCTGGCCACTCGGACTCCCCCATCTACAGTCGAATAGGCAAGTTTAACGTCTTGGATAGACTGCCAGGTTGCATTTCTTGCGACAATCACCCAGCTTTCGAGCCATGTACGTGAATCACCGTGCTTGCGAATGAATCGACCAATTGCGAGTTCATTGACGATTCTCATTTGGCTATCTCATTATGGTATAGGTGTGGCATGTCGTCAAGCCGAGTCCAAAACTTGCCTTGCGGCTAGTGCCTTTCCGCGGTTTCCCGTTAAAATCCCCTTATGCCCGCCCGGTCCACGCACTATCAGACTGCCTTCGAGGCCTTCCTGCGGGGGAAGTCGATTCCGTATGTGCGCGTGGAGGAGGTCAAAAAGGCGCTGTTCGCGAATGCACGGTTGAAAAGCTTTGACTTCGTTGTTTACAGCAAGAACGGCAAGAATCTTCTTATTGATATCAAAGGCCGCAGCCACCGGAAGCGGGATAAGCAGGTCCGTCGCGGGTCGTTTGACGCGTGGAGCACGGAAAAGGATGTGGATGACCTGGCCCAATGGGAGCAGGTTTTTGGGGAGGATTTCAAGGCGGTTTTGACGTTTGTGTATTGGGTGGATGCGCCCAATGGGCTGTTTCCGCCGGGGCTTTTCAAGCATCAGGACCGGTGGTATCTGCTCATGGGGATCGACCTGAAGGAATACCGCAACCGGATGCGGCGGCGGTCGGCCAAGTGGGAGACCGTATCGCTGGCGGCGCAGGATTTTCGGTCACTTGCCCGGCCGCTGGAAACGTGGTTATGATGTAATCATGCCAAGGTTGTCCTCGACGATCCGATCGTTCCTTCCGCTTTTGACAGTCCTCCTTTTACTTGCGGCTCCCGCGGCCGCCTGGGCGGATGACACGGCTCCGCTGGAGGCCCGACTTATCGGCTATAAGGAAAACCTCTATGCCGCTCCGTCGGCCACCTCGACGCAGTGGCTGACTCTGGTGGGACTGGGAGTGGTCTGCATGAGTGTGATGTATCTGAGCTCCAAACGAACGCATCTGGATTAACCGAGATCAACGCGGCAAGCGGAAGTCGCTTGAT
The DNA here is from genome assembly GCA_049511115.1 of Tepidisphaeraceae bacterium. GTDB lineage: Bacteria > Planctomycetota > Phycisphaerae > Tepidisphaerales > Tepidisphaeraceae > JBEKYH01. Next base: position 3,756 of record JBEKYH010000231.1, read on the forward strand.
TGCAAGGCGTCCACTGGCTGACGGGGTTTCAATTGAAAACTTGCGGAGGTTTTTTATGAAGTCCAAACTGATCTGGGGCCTGGTCTGGTTGAATGTTGCGCTGCTGGCGGGTTGGGCCTTGCGGCTTACGTCGCCGCCGGCGGTGGCCCAGGTGCCGCGGGCGTCGGACTATATGATGATTCCCGGCGAAATTGTGGGGGCGAGTTCCGGGGCGGTTTATATTGTGGATACGGATCACGGCCAGTTAACGGCGGTCAGCTTCGACGACTCGCAAAACCGGCTGTCGGTGATGCCGCCGATTGATTTGAACGGCATCTTCCAGGCGGCGGCCGCGGGTGGACGCTGATTGGTGCAGTGAATTACGTACTAAAAAGCAACGCTTCTTTTGCGAGGCTTAACATGTATATCAAAAAAGAGACCATGACGATCATCGGATTGTGCCTGAGCGCCGCACTGCTGCTTCTGGTGAATTTCCCAACGGCACAGGCGGAGAATACGCTGAAGGACCGCGACTATCAGCTTATCACAACGCGCGCCAGCCAGGGTGGCGAATCGCTGTACATCATGGACAATCGCACCGGGTTGATCGGCGTGTTTATTTACGATCCCAATTCCCACCGCATGGTTTTGCGGTCATCAACTTCCGTGCCGGCCATTTTTGGCGCGCGCTAACCCCTTTAATTCAATGATTCAAGTTCGCCACGATTGGACGCTCGCTGAAATCACCGCGCTGTACGAGACTCCGCTGCTGGAGCTTGTCTTCAAGGCGGCAGCGATCCACCGCCAATATCATGACCCGGCCCAGGTGCAGGTTTGCAAGCTGATTTCCATCAAGACCGGCGGCTGCCCGGAAGATTGTGGGTATTGTTCGCAGTCGTCGAAATACAAGACCGAAGTGAAGGCGTCGCCGCTGATGGAAAAGGACGAGGTCGTCGCCATCGCGGCCAACGCCAAGGCGAACGGCGCGAGCCGCGTCTGCCTGGGGGCGGCATGGCGCGAAGTGCGCGACAACAAGCAATTTGAGCGCGTGCTGGAGATCGTCAAAGGGGTGGCCGAGACGGGTGTGGAGGTTTGTTGCACGCTGGGGATGTTGACGGCCGAACAGGCGGCGAGATTGGAAGATGCGGGGTTGTATGCGTACAACCACAATCTGGACACATCGCCAGAGTATTATCCCAAGATCATTTCCACGCGCACCTATGATGACCGGCTACGGACCATTGCCAATGTGCGGAAGACCAATGTGACCGTCTGTTCCGGCGGGATCATTGGACTTGGCGAGAGCGAGACGGATCGGATTGCCCTGCTGCATCAACTGGCGACTTTGAACCCGCATCCGGAATCGGTGCCGGTGAATATCCTGGCCAAGGTGCCGGGGACGCCGATGGCGGAGCAGGCGGATGTGACGGTGTGGGAGACGGTGCGTATGATCGCGACGGCTCGGGTGCTGATGCCGCGGTCGGTTGTGCGGCTTTCAGCGGGGCGAGCGAAGATGAGCGTGAGTGATCAGGCGCTATGCTTCATGGCGGGGGCCAATTCGATATTCTCCAGCGACAACAAGGCGATGCTCACCCGGGCGGTTCCCTCGCCGGATTACGATGAGGACCAGGCGATGCTGGAATTGCTGGGGCTGCGGCCTCGTCCGGCGTTCGCGGAGACATCCGCCGCGCTGGAGGAGTGCGCCGCCAACAACGATACTGCTCAAGAGTGCAGCCGCTCCCCATTACCATCACGGGTTTAGGCCTCTGCACCGCCCTGGGAGAATCCCGCGCGGCGACGTGGGATGCGCTATTGGCGGGGAGGTTCATCTCCAATCATTCTCGCGCGCTGGGAAACGCGGATGACCCGAGGGTCGTATCCCTGGCGCAAAGGGTTGCGGGGGAGGCGATCGCGCAAGCGGGATGGAATGACGGCGAGCTGGGCGATTGCGCGCTGGTCGTCGGGACGAGCAAGGGGCCGATTGAGTCGTGGCTGGCAGAGAGCATCCAGCCGGTGGAATCGTACGGACTCTCGTCGATTGCCACGGAGGTGGCCGGGGAATTTGGCATCGGCGGCTGCCGGTTGACTCTTTCGACTGCCTGTGCCAGCGGGCTGCATGCTTTGATTCGCGGGGCGATGCTGATTCGCGAGGGGTGTGCGCGTGTGCTGGTGGTGGCGGCGGAATCGTCATTGCATGCGCTTTTTCTGGGTAGTTTCAAGCGGCTGGGAGTTTTGGCGCCGCCATCGGTCGGGTGCCGGCCGTTTGATGAGGGGCGAGCCGGATTTCTGGTGAGCGAGGCGGCGGCGGCGGTCTGTCTTGAGGCTAAGCGAGATAGGGCGCGCGTCCGCATCGAGCGATTTGCACTGGGGGCTGACGCGACGCACCTGATTCGCGGGGACCGGCGCGCTCAATCGCTGCGGCGGCTGGTTGCGGCAGTGATTGATAATCGGCCGGTGGACCTGGTTCATGCGCACGCCACGGGAACGGTGACGAACGATCCGGTGGAATTAGCGGCGATCGAGTCGGCCATAAGCCGGTCGGATCGGCCTGTCCTCTATTCCCATAAGGGAGCGTTGGGTCATAGCCTGGGGGCGGCGGGACTGGTCGCGGTGGTGTTGAATTGCCTGTGCCATGAGCGGGGGATTGTGCCGCCGAATGTGCGGACCACGCGGGCGTTGCCGATGGATTTGCTGAAATTGTCGGCGGCGAGCATGGAGCGGCCGATTCGTCGGAGCCTTGCGGTTGCCAGCGGTTTTGGCGGTGGGGCGGCGGCGGTGACGCTCATCAGCGCTTGATCGAGCTTTTTTCAATCGTATACTGAGCTGCGCACTCGCCCAGGTGGCGGAATTGGCAGACGCACTACTTTGAGGTGGTAGCGCCGAGAGGCGTGCAGGTTCAAATCCTGTCCTGGGCAATCGGATACAGTTGAGGATTGGAACGCATTAGCATGGGCGGATTGGCTTGCGTTACTTGCCGGGTCTCCGATTCTCTTGGATTCAGTTGATGGAAATTCTTCGCCGCCTGACAGTTGCGGCTATCCTCGTCGCGACGTGCACGCTGTTCGCGCAGGACACGCTTCCCATGACGGGAGCGCCTGCCCGGAATGGGGAACCCGCCGCGCGGCAAGCAGCCATCGCCCTCGTGAGTCCGCCCTCGGCCCAAACCGCCGATAGCATTGCCGTTTTGTGGGACAAGCCCGCCGGTGTCAGTGTGGAGGGGTACGACGTTTATCTGGGGACCGCTCTCGTTGCGACCACCAAGAACACAGACTACACCTTGCACGGCCTTGCCGACGCGCGGGAGTATGAGATCTCCGTACAAGCGCACTCGGCGGCAGGAGGAATCGTGCAAAGTAATACCGTGCATGTGGCGACAAAGCCGCAGCCGGGGGTGTTTGACGTGACGAAATACGGCGCGGTGGGCGATGGCAAAACAATGAATACCAGCGCCATGCAAGCTGCCATCGATGCGTGCAGTTCAAGCGGAGTCGTGCGTATCCCTGCGGGAGTTTTTCTCTCCGGCGCCATCTTCCTCAAGAGCGAGATGACGCTGCATCTCGACGAGGGCGCCGTGTTGCTGGGCAGTGCCGATACCAAGGACTACCCGGTTATGAAGTATCGCTGCGAAGGGCGGGAGACCATGTGCTACGCGAGCCTGGTTAACACGCCTGATATAAAGGGCACGCGGTGGCGCGACATCACCATCGCGGGCTCCGGTACGATCAATGCCAACGGCTCGGACTTGCGCAAGAAGGAGTTGGCAGAGCACGCCGGCCGGCCGGGACGGGCCGTCTGCATCCGCGATACCGACCGCGTGTATCTGCAAGGCATCACGGTGCGGCAGTCGCCCTTCTGGTGCGTACACCTGATTTATTGCAATGAGGTCAGCGTCAATGGCGTGAGCATCAATACCCGCTATGACGAAGCAGGCAAGAAATATCCGGGCATCGTGAACGGCGACGGGCTGGACCCTGATTCTTGTCGCAATGTGTCCA
>JBEKYH010000232.1:0-8871 GCA_049511115.1 Tepidisphaeraceae bacterium
CCACGTACATGGGCCTGGAACTGGCGCACCCGCTGATGCCCGGAGCGTCTCCCCTGGCCGATGATCTTGATACTGCACGGCGTCTGGAAGACGCCGGCGCGTCGGCCATGGTCATGCGCTCGCTTTTTGAAGAACAGATAGAAGGTGAATTCAGCGCCAGCATTGAAAATTTCGAGAATAACTCCAACGCGTTCGCCGAGGCGCAGTCGTTCTTTCCCGCGGCTGATGAGTATGTATTGAATCCTGATTCATACCTCGATCAGATTCACCGCCTCAAAGCGGCGCTGGGGATTCCGGTGATTGCGTCGCTCAACGGCACCAGCACATCAGGCTGGCTTCGATACGCGCGGCTGATTGAGCAGGCGGGCGCGGACGGGCTGGAGTTGAACGTCTATCACGTGGCCACCGAGGCGCGGGAAACGTCGCACTCGATTGAGCATCGCGTCCTGGAAGCGGCGCGCAATGTGCGCGAGGCTCTGCAGATTCCGCTGGCGGTGAAACTCTCGCCGTTCTTTACCTCCCTCCCGCACATCGCCGCGGAATTGCGCGCCACCGGCATCGACGCGCTGGTGTTGTTCAACCGCTTCTATCAGCCGGATATTGATCTGGAGCAACTGGACGTGGTTCCCAGGCTGCGCCTCTCGGATTCGTCGGAGCTGCTGCTCCGCCTGCGCTGGCTGGCGATTCTGTCGGGCCGGTGCACGGCGACGCTTGCGGCCAGCGGCGGGGTGCATACCGCGGCTGACGCGATCAAGGCGATCATGGCCGGCGCGCATGCGGTTCAGGTCGTGTCCGCATTGCTCCGGCACGGGCCGAGCCATTTGAAAGTGTTAATCGACGATATGAAGAAGTGGATGGAAGTGAACGAGTATCAGTCGATCCGCCAGATGCGCGGGAGTCTGAGCCTGGCAAAGTGTTCAGATCCGGCCGCATTCGAGCGCGGTAATTACATGCGCGTCCTCAACAGTTGGGGCGGCACGAGATCGGATTCAAAATGAAAGTGCAAGCAGCCAATGATCGCGCGGCCTGGCTCCAGGGCCCGCCGGCGACGTGCCCGGCTTTACCTCACCGGCCCACGCGGGCCTGGCGGCTGGTATTGCTGGGCGCGCCGGGCGTCGGGAAAGGAACGCAGGCGGAGCTGCTGTGCGGGAAACTGGGCGCCTGCCACCTGTCCACGGGCGATGTTTTCCGGGCCGCTGCGGGCCATTGCAATTGCCACCAGACTCCGGCGATGACGGCAGCCATCGTGCATATGCGAGCCGGCGAACTGGAGGGCATCGCGCTCGACGCGGTGATTGATTATGAATTACCCCTGGCGAACATCGTGGACCGCCTGAGCGGCCGGCGCATCTGCGAAAAATGCAAGGCGGTTTTCCACGTCACCCAGCGCCCGTCATTCGCGCCCGGTGTGTGCGACCAGTGCGGCGGCCACCTCTATCAGCGCGAGGATGACCGGCCCGAGGCCGTGCAGGTGCGCATGAAAACCTACGAGCAGGCCACCAAGCCGCTGATTGATTTTTATCGGGGCATGGGCACTCTTGTAAGCATTCCCGCCAACGGCACGCCCGACGAAATCTTCGCCCGCTCGCTGACCGCGTTGAAAGCGGAATGAGCTACGGCAACGCCGGAATGGGGGCAACCGATTTTGCGTTGAGCGTCGTGGTTGCGGGGGCCAAACCGTCGGATTGGGCGGTGATCTGAATCGGGCCGGCCTTGACGCCGGATTGGACGATGGCCATGCACAGGCCGCTGAAGGCGCTGCGCTGGCTCGCCTTATCCGCCTCGTGCGAGGCGGGATCGCCGTTGCCGACGCCGATGATCGTGGCGTCGCCGCTGACGGTGAATTTCACGAGGTTTGTGGCGGTCGGGACGGTGCGGTTCTGGTCGTCGGCGATGGCCACGGTGATTACCGAGACATCCTGGCCGTCGGCGTCGATGGAGCCGCGATCGGGGGTCAGGATGATTTTCGCGGGCGATCCGGTTGTTTGGATCCTGGTGGTGGCGGCGAGGGCGTCGCCGGAGTAGCCGCGGGCCTCGAGCTCGCCGGGCGCGTACCTGACGCTCCATTGCAAATGACCGTTGCGCGGCATGGGCAGTTTGCCCAGGCTTTGGCCGTTGAGCAGGAGTTCGACGGCGTCGTAGTTGCTAAAGCACCAGACATCGATCGGCTGGCCTTCCTTGCCGGGCCAATTCCAGTGCGGGAGCAGGCGCAGGACGGGCTTGTTGGTCCACCAGGCCTGATAATAATAGAAATTATCCTTGGGGAATCCGCAGGTATCCATGATGCCAAACTGCGAACTGACGGCGGGCCAGCGGTAGGGGGTCGGCTCGCCGCGGTAATCAAAACCGGTCCACACGAAAGCGCCGGCGACCCAGGGCCGCGAAAGGTAATAGGGCCACCACATTCCCGCCGTTGTTCCCCAGTTTGGACTGTTCACGTCGTAGGCGGACATCCAACTGTGTGTGCGATCATTGACATAGACGCCGCGCGTGCTGAGGGTGCTGGCCTCCTCGGTGCCGATGCTGGGTTTGTCGGGAAACGCCGCGTGGAAGCGGTCCATGGCTGTGTACGAGGGCGAGGTTGAGGGCGTGGCGTTCCCGCGACCACGGCCCCCGCCTCCGCCGCCACCCTGTTTGAGGAAATTAAAACCCTGCACGTCAATCACATCGGAAAGGCCGTGTCCCCAGCCGTTGTTCATCGCCTCGGTGCAGAGTCGCGTGGGGTCAAGACCGTGGACCAGGTCCTGCATGGTTTTGGCGATGCGCGCGCCGGCGTCGTTGGCCTGGATGGCTCCTTCCTCGTTGCCGATGGACCAGAGGAAGACGCTGGGATGATTGCGGTCGCGCATGACCTGGCGGGTAAGCTGATCGAGAATCTCAGGGGTCTCGCCCATTTCGCGGTGTTCGTCCATGACCAGCATGCCCAGCCTGTCGCATGCGTCGAGCAATTCGGACGTTGGATCGTTGTGGGTGGTGCGATAGGCGTTGGAGCCCATCTCCTTGAGCTTTTCGACGCGGAAATATTGCAGCCGGTCGGGCAGCGCCGATCCGACGCCGGCCATGTCCTGGTGGTTGCAGGTGCCTTGAATCTCGACGCGCTTGCCGTTGAGGAAGAAACCCTGGTTGGCGTCAAAGCGCAGCGTGCGCAGGCCGAAGGGGGTGGTGTATTGATCGGTGTTTGTCCCGCTGCGCGAGACGGTGGTCGAAAGCGTGTAGAGGTGAGGGTCTTCCAGCGACCAGAGGTGCGGATTGTCGATGGAAACGGTGGGGGAGATTTCGCACTGCGCGCCGGAGTTGATGTGCACGCCGCGCACGACGGTCTGGCCGACGGATGAGCCGTCGGAATCGAGGATGGTCTGCGTCACGTCGCAATCGACGGGCTGGGTGGTGTCGTTGGCAATGGTGGCGCGGGCGGTCACGGTTGCGCTTGCCGCGGATATATCGCTGGTGATGAAAGTGCCCCAATGGCTGACATGCACGGGATCAGCCGCCACCAGCCAGACATGCCGGTAAATGCCGGCGCCTTCGTAAAACCAGCCTTCGATGCGCGAGGCGTCGACGCGGACGACCAATTCATTGGAGCCGCCGGCGTTGGCGTACTTGGAGATGTCAAACCAGAAGGTGGAGTAGCCGCTGACGTTGCGGCCGAGGCAATGGCCGTTGATCCAGACGACGGAATTGCGGTAGACGCCGTCGAATTCGATCCACAGGGATCGGCCCGCGTCTTCGGCGGGAAGATCGAATCGCCGGCGATACCAGCCGATGGTATTTCCCAGGGTTGGGCCGATTTTTTTCGAGCCGTGGCCGTTATCGGCTTGGGCGTCGAATGGCAGTTCAACGGCCCAGTCATGCGGAAGATCAAGCTGACGCCAGGAAGAGTCGTTGAAGTCGCTTTGCACGTAGGTCACGGTGTGACCCAGGTTGGCGGCCACGGGATCAACGCGCGTGGCGGCAAGACCGGCTTCTTCCTCGCTCGCGTTTACCTGTGCCTTGGTGAGGTCGTGTACTTCCTGAAAATCAAATTGCGAGGCTGCGTCAGGCGGATCATCGAGGGTGAATCGCCAGTTGTGATCGAGCAGCAATCGGTCGCGGCCCCAGGCGGCCGATGAAAGTGACAGGCACAATCCAGCCAGCAGCCCGATCCAATGTGCCCCTTTCATCGCCGACCCCACAGTGTCTGTCACACCCGCTGACTAGAAATTAAATTTGTCGATGTTATCCGCTGTGAATGTGAACGGCGTACCGAGCAGGACGTTATCGCCCTTGATTTCCAGGCTCCCCAGGCGGCCGGCCGTGAAGGACGTGTCGCCGGGCTTGAGCGAGCCGGACTTGGTGGCGTCGGCGACGTAGACCGTCAGGTAGCCCAGGTCCATCGTGTTCCACAGCACGACGCTGGGCGTGATCCCCGCGTGAACATAGGGCTTGTTGTCGTTGGGAAGGCCGAGGCCGACGACTTTTACGTCGTTGCGGCCCTTCTGTTTAACGGCCTCTCCCGCTGCCGGCACTGCCTGAGAACTGATGGCCATGATGACTTTGACGTTGGGGTAGGCGTTGAGAATCACATTGGCCTGCTCAAACGCCTTGTTCTGCAAATCGTCGCAGGGGACGACGGTGTCCATCTTGATGTCGGGATATTTTGCCGCGCGGCGGGCCTCGATGTACTTCATCCACTCGTTCTGATTCGCGGCGGTGAGCGTGGCGGTGATGATGGCGAATTCGCCCTTGCCTCCCATGGCGGCGGCGGTGTCGTCCATGAGGACGTTGCCGATGCCTTCGGGGGTGGCCTGATTGACGAGCCAGTCGCGCGCGTCGGGGTCGGCGTCGGCGTCGAAGGTGACGACCTTGATGCCCGCGGCACGAGCCTTGCGCAATTCGCCGGATAAACCGGGACGGTTATCAACGCTGACGGCGATCACATCCACGCCGCGGGTGATCCACGTGTCGACGATTTCATTCTGCTTGGCCGGATCGGTATCGGTCGGGCCGTCCCAGAGGAGGGTGTCGCCCAATTGCTTGGCCGCCTCTTCGGCGCCCTGGCGGCAGGCGATGAAGTAGGGATTGCCCTTGCTCTTGGGCATCATGGCGATGGTGAACCCGTGCGCGGCGGGCGGCTGCTGCGGCTGGCCGCCAGGAGCGGCGCTGCTTGCCGTCGTATTTCCCGGCGCCGACAAAACCGCCTGGCCCGGCTGGGCGGCAGGCAGGTTCTTGACCAGCATATAGTTTCCGCCGGTCACGATGAGCGCCGCGATCAGGATGACCGCACAGAGCGCTACAAGCTGCGAATTCCTCATGTCCAAATCCTCCGAACGTGTTGTCGATGGTCGTTGCGTGCGCGGCCAGTCTAATCCAATGGCCGCCAACAGCAGAAATCCGGTTAGGATGCCGGCGAGTTCCGGCGTCTGGTCCGACAGGCGCAGGCCGTTGGTCAAGACGGCGATGGAGAACAAACCGAGTAGCGTGCCGCCGATGCTGGCGCGGCCGCCGAAAATGCTGGTGCCGCCGAGAACGACGGCGGTGATGGCTTGAAGTTCATATCCGCTGCCGGCGTCGGCTTTGGCCTGGCCGAAGTGGGCGACGTAGATCACGGCAGCGACGCCGGAAGCCAACCCGGACAGGATGTAGGTGAGGGCGATCCGCGCATCGACGGGAATGCCCGCATGGAGCGCGCCCTGGGGAGAGTAGCCGATTGCCGAAAGGGCGCGGCCGACTGCCGAGCGATGGACGAGAAGCCAGAAGAAAATGGCGGCCAATATGAAGAGGGGGAGTTGCGCGGGGATGCCGCTGATGTATCCCTGTCCCAGGAATAGAAAGTGACTGGGGAAGTCGGTGAAATTGTCGGCGCCTTTGGTGATTCCCTCGGCCAGGCCGCGAAAGAGGGAATAAGAGCCGAGTGTGACAATCAGCGGCGGGATGCGCAGGCGCGTGATAAACAGGGCGTTCATACCGCCGGCGAAGATGGCGATGATGAGGGTCAGGGCGGCGGCTTCTTCGGGGGAACAATGGCCGTCGCGCCAGAGTTTTCCAAAGACAACCGCGCACAAGCCGAGTAGCGAGCCGACGGAGAGGTCGATGCCGCCGGTCAGGATTACCGGGGTTTGGGCCAGGGCCAGAAGGCCCAGTTCAACGCTCAGGCGGCAGACTTCGAAGAAGTTTCGCGGGGTGAAAAAGTGGGTGCCGAAGAAGGAGAAGATGGCGATTTCGACCAACAACAGGCCGGCGAGGATGGCTTGCTGGGAATGGACTTGCCGCGACGGCGCGACTGCGACTGGCGCGCTCGGCGGCGTCTGGGCGGGGATGATGGGCGCGGCGGCGGACATATCAGGCTGGACTCCCCGCTGTGGTGGGGGCGCGAGCGCCATGAAGGGCGTCGGAGGCCACGGCAAAAAGAATAATGCCGCCTTGAATCGCCTTGTCCCAATAGGCTTGGCCGAATAGGAAGCCCAGCGCGGCGCTGATGGTGCCGAGGAGGATCACGCCCAGGAGAGTGCCGAAGAGATTGCCGCGTCCGCCGGCGATGGCAGTGCCGCCGACGACGACCGCCGCGATGGTTTCCAATTCCAATCCCAGGCCGCCGCGCGGATCAACCTGCGGAAAGCGCACCGCCCGCAGCAGGGAAGCGACCGCCGTGAGCGCGCCCATTAAAACAAAAACGGAAAACACCACGCGGCGCGGACGAATGCCTGACAGTCGCGCGGCTTCCTGATCCGACCCCACGGCGTAGACGGCGCGACCCGCCGGCAGGTTTCGCATGCCCCAAGCAAAAAGGATCAGCAAAACGGCCGCTGACAGCATCACCATCCATTCGCCTGCGTGCTGACTCAGGCCGAACCACTGGAAATCGGGTGGAAGATCGTCAACCGTCGCACCCTGGCGAATCAGCGAGAGCGACTGGCCGAGGATGACCATCGTGGCCAATGTGACGACAATGGAGGGCAGGCCCATGAATGCGACCAACGCTCCATTCGCGGCCCCCATCGCGCAGCCGATAGCGACAGTGGCTACGGCCACGAGGGGCATGGGCAAGCCCGTCTTGGCCAACAGCCCGGCGGAGACGGCGCAGATGGAAAACTGCGAGCCGATGGAGATGTCGATGTGGCGGCAGATGATGACTAAGGTCATGCCCACCGCGGCGACAACGACGGCGGCGTTGTCGACGTAAGTATCACGGAATTCGCTCTGGAAAAAGTCGGGGCGGCGAACGGCCATGATCAACAGCACCAGCGCGTAGGTTGCCGCGACGGAGAGTTCCCGCTTGTGGCGAAGAAGATTCATACTGGCACCCCTTCGACTGCGCTCAGGGCAGGCCCCGCGGGCTTGGCGTGACCCAGGGCCAATTCGAGCACGCGCTGGGGCGTGGCCTGGGCGCGGTCGAGAACGCCGGCAATCGAGCCGCCGTACATGACGCCGATGCGGTCGCTCATGCCGAGAACTTCGGGCAACTCTGACGAGATCATGATGATGGCCAATCCGCGCGCGGCCAGTTCACCCATGAGGCGGTGGATTTCGGACTTTGCGCCGACATCGACGCCTTGCGTGGGTTCGTCGAGGATTAGCACCTTTGGCTCGGTGGCCAGCCAGCGGGCGAGGGCGACTTTCTGCTGATTTCCGCCGGAGAGTGTGCCGACGGGGGAATCGATGGAAGCGGTCTTGGTGCCCAGGCGGCGGACAAAGGAGGTGGCGATGTCGCGCTCCTTGGCGCGGTTAATCAATCCCACCCGCGAAACCTCCGACAATACCGACAGCGTTGTATTCGCTGACACCGACATTTCCAGGATGACACCATGCCGGCGGCGGTCTTCGGGGACGTAGGCGATGCCCAGCTCGCGGGCTTGGCGCGGGGAATTGACGGTGATGCATTCGCCTTTGAGAAGGATTTCTCCCTCATCGGCGGGGGTGAGGCCGAAGAGGATGCGGGAGAATTCCGTGCGGCCCGCGCCGACCAGACCGGCCAGGCCGAAAATCTCGCCGGCTCGGACGGCGATGCTGACGTTGGAGACGCCGCCGGCGCGGCAGCTCAGGTTGCGCGTCTCCAGGACGACGTCGCCGATGGGGACGGTGGTTTTGGGAAATACGGCGGATAATTCGCGCCCGACCATCAGGCGGATCAGTTCGCCGGTGTTCACTTCGCTCATGGCCCGCGTGGCGATGTGAGCGCCGTCGCGCAGGACGGTCACGCGGTCGGCGACGTGGGACAATTCTTCCAGGCGATGGGAAATGTAAATCATCCCTACGCCGCGCTTTTTGAGATCGGCGATGACGCGGAAAAGATTTTCCACCTCGCGGTCGCTGAGCGAGGCGGTCGGCTCGTCGAGGATGAGAATCTTGGCTTCGCCGCCCAGGCTGCCGGCGATCTCCACGAGTTGCTGCTGGGGCATGGTGAGGTCGGCAACGCGGGCCTCGGGGGAAATGTCGCCGCCGACGCTGGCGAGCAATTTTGCCGCGCGATTGCGGCGGTCGCTCCAGTTAATCAGCCGCCACGCGCCGCCGCGCTCGAGGCGCAGGGCGATGTTCTCGGCCACCGAAAGATCGCCGAAAAGGGCGGGTTGCTGATAGATCGCGGCGACGCCCAGGGAGCGGCTGGTGGCGGGGTCGTTGTCGGTGATGGTCTTGCCGTTGATCTGGATGGCGCCAGAATCGGGCTGGACAGCGCCGGTGATGATTTTGATGAGCGTGGATTTGCCGGCGCCGTTTTCGCCGACCAGGGCATGGACCTCGCCGGGGCGAAGGTCCAGCGATACGCCCTTAAGCGCCTGCACGCCGCCAAAGCTTTTGACGATCGATGTGAGCCGGAGCAGTTCGTCCACTGAAGACATTTATACCCTTGGGCGACTGGAAAATCCTTGCTGCCGCGAGCTTTAGGCTCTTAGAATA
>JBEKYH010000233.1:0-7725 GCA_049511115.1 Tepidisphaeraceae bacterium
GGGAAGGGGAGGAGCAATAACGAGGAGTCCTGCCATGCCATCCGCGCGTGTTTTTCGAAATGCGTCCTCGTCTGTTCAGCGGATTCCACAAGCAGCCTGCGGCGAAAGTCGCGCGGGTCGTTCTCGCGTCTTTCGCCCGACCGCGCGGGATTTTTGCCACGGGCTGCCAGGCGCACGCCACGGGCTAACGGCGGCTTCGGTGCTGGTGCTCATTGGGGTGGCCGCGTTTGCGGTGGGGATTATGCTTCCGGCCATGGGGAAGGCCCGCGAGACGGCAAACCGCGTCAAATGCGCCAACAATCTCAAACAAATTGGCTTGGCGATTCAGCTTTATGCGAATGACAACAGGGGGAACTATCCGCGCACCAAGTATGAGGTTGCCGATACCCTGATTCCCGATGTATCCAACGCGGGATTCAATTCATCCGATCCCTGGGGGGCGAATACCAATGTGCCGGCGAATTGTGTGCCGTCCTCGTTATTTCTGCTTTTGCGCACGGAAGACATCACGGCGGCGGTTTTCAATTGCCCATCGTCTGGAACGCAGCCGGATTCCTTTGGCGGAGGCAATGCAACTGCAATTCAGCGATGCAATTTCACCGACTTGAAGGCCAACTTGAGCTACAGCTATGCGAATCCGTACCCCGACACCGCCGCCGCCGGCAAGGGGTACAAGTTGACGACGGCGATGGACCCGGGCTTTGTCGTTGCCGGGGATCTCAATCCGGGCACGGCCAATGGTGCTAACGTGCTGGCGGTCACCACATCGAGTTCGGCCGTGCAGATGCGCCAGGCCAACAGCCACAACCATGGGCAGGATGGCCAGAATTTTGTGTTCGCCGACGGGCATGTGGAGTTTGATGCTGATCCATTTTCCGGGCTTGACCGTGACAACGTGTATTGCCGAGGAAAGGGCGGGCCGGATGCACAAAAGACGGATATCGTGAATTCGCCGAAGGATGCGGCCGACAGCGTGTTGTTGCCGACGGAGTAAACTTGATGGCGCGGCAATATCGACGGCGCGGAACCCCCTCCTCAATCCTCCCCCGGAATACCGGAGGAGGAGGAGTAAGAAAGGTAGGGGACGCAGATTCGCGCATGCCTCGCCGCCCGCGACGGGGGTTTACGATTGCCTCGGTGATTGTGTTGGCGGTAATCGGCACATTCGCGGCTGGGCTGGCGCTTCCGTTTCTCCATGTCAATGACGAGAACGCCAAGCGCGTGCAGTGCGCGAACAATCTCAAGCAGATCGGGCTGGCTTCGCTTCTGTACGCGAATGATAACCGGGGGGCTTATCCGCGCACGCGTTATGAGGTTGCGGACACGCTGATTCCTGATGTATCCAATGCGGGGTTTGATTCGGCGGATCCATTCGCGGCGAACTCAAAGGTGCCCGCCAATTGCGTGCCGGCGGCGATTTTTCTATTGATGCGGAACGAAGATATTGCAGCGGGTGTTTTTGTGTGCCCGTCAACGCAATGTGTTCCCGACACTTTTGGCGGGGCGAATAATTCGGCCCAGAATCGCAGCAATTTCACGGACCTTAAGGCCAACTTGAGCTACAGTTACGCCAACCCCTACCCCGATACGGCGGCAGCAGCGGCGGGGTACGATTTACTGATGCGCAAGATCAACCCGGCCTTTGCAATCGCCGCCGATTTGAACCCGGGCGTCGCCGGCGGGAGTAACGTGCTGGGGGTGAGCACGTCCAGCACACTCGCGGAAATGCAACTGGGCAATAGCCACAATCATGGCCGCGAGGGGCAGAACATTCTCTATGCCGACGGCCACGTCGAATGGCAAAACAACCCCTTCGCGGGCGTGCGTCGCGACAACATTTACTGCCGTGGCAAGGGCGGAGTGACGGCGCCCAAGTCGGATATCATCGATTCTCCCAAAGATTCGACTGACAGCGTGTTATTGCCGACGGAAGTGGAGTGATACGCACCGCGGTTTGGGGATTAGCAGCCGACGGACATTTCCGAATTGCTCGGCCTATGCCGACGCCTTCAGCAGTTTCTTAATTCCCGCAATCGCACCCAACCCCAGTAGTCCGGAAAGGCCTGTCCAGCACGCAGCCGGAATCGGGACTACGGGAATGGGCGTTTCCTGAAGGAAGAAGACTTTCTTTAGCAGAGACAATGCCGGGTTGCCGTTGATGACGAGGCTGCCGCCGCCGGTGCCGCCCAATTTGCTCGTGGCGTCGTTGGCCAAGGAACCGCTGAGAGTTTCCTGCGTGGAGGTCAAGGTCTGGCTGGTGAATTTGTTCGCGGCGGGCCGGTTGAGCGTGAAGCCTTGTGTAAAGGCCGGCGCGGATGCGCCCGTACCCGGCAGCAGGGTGACCAACTTCTGGCTTAAGCCGGAGAGCCTGGAGCCAGTGTCGTTGGTCAGATTCTCGCTCTCGATCGTGACCGTCGCGACGGCCGCATAGCGGGCCTGCACAAACATGATGTCCTGAGAGGCGGTGGAATTGAAAATCCCCTGGGTCTCCAGGGTGAGCGATGACGCGTTATCCTCCGAAAGGACGGTCATGCCGGCGGGAAAAATAATGTCCCAGCCGTCGACTTCATCGCCACTGCTCACGACTGTGAGTGCGCGCGCAGGAGATGCGAACAATCCCAGGCATCCTAAGATCGCGGCTGCCGATACCAATTTTAGCCAGCGCGAGACCGTTTTGAACTCCCAAATATGTTAAGCCCGCGACTATCGTCGCGCAGAACGACCCCACAATGATGCAATATCAGTATACCCCCCAATCCGCCGTCGCGCCAACCTGATTTTCCACAAAAAAGGCAGTCTTGCAGGTCCGATAACTCATGGGCCATCAATATTTTGAGGTGGGTTTGTAACGATTGCGCGGGCTTGCGCTTGCACGGTTTCGCCGGATGTGACTACGCCGGCGGGAGGGCCTTCTGCACTGTATCCCGGACCGTTTGCAGCTCTTTGGCGAGTTCCGGCGTCAGTTGGCCGCCCACGGGCAGGCGCGCTTCCGCGGCCTGGAGCTTGACGACGGCTTCATCCATCTTGTTGGCTTGGACCAGCGAATCGGCCCAGCCGATGAGAATGGCCGCGTCATTGGGGCGTATGCGGTCTGCCTGGGCGAACTGGTTGGCGGCGTCGTCGGGCTTCCCCTCGCGCAAATAAACCCGGGCCAGTGTGTCATAGTAGAACGGGACGGCCCCCGGGTCATCGCTTGCCGCGGCTATAGCGCGCTTGGCCAGTGCTTCGGCGTCGGTAAGCGAGGCCGCGTCACCGTTGGACATTTCCAGGTTAGCCAGGTTGTTCGCGGCGGCAGCGGCCGCCCGCGTGTTCTCGGCGGCCGCCGCGCCGCTGCTGGGTCGCGTTGCCGCGGTCATGACGCACCGGTAATCGCCCGCCGCCCGCGCGTCGTGACTTTGATCCTCGGCCATGGCCAGGAGGAGCAGCCCAGATGCGTCCAATTGCCCGGAAATGGGCATCAACAAATCGCGGCAATTCTCAAATCCCTTTTGGTATCCGCGCCGCGCCGCCACGTCGAACCAGGTCTGGGCCAGCACGCGCGTCTCGGCCTTGTCGCCGGGGGGGATCAGGGGCACAACGCGCCCGATCCATGCGGCGGCCTGATTGGCGTCGGGCGAGGCGTCTTTGGCCAGATCGAGCCAAATCCCACGCCATTGCGCGGATGTGGTTGCCAGTGGCGTGAGCGTCGCCTGGGCGTCGTCGGTTCGTCCGGCGGCCAACAGAGCCGCGCAGTAGGTCCTGAGGATTTGCGTCCACGGCGGCTGATTGGCCTGGCCGGTCGCGTCCACCACATATGCTTCGAGGCGATTGATGGCCTCGTTTGTGCGACCGAGGTTGATCAGGCAGAGGGCGATATGCCAATCGGCTTCCTGCGGCTGCTGGAAGTCGCGCTGATGCCACATTTGCGCTGCGTCCAGCGCCTCAGCCCAGTGACCGGCCTCCGCCTGCGCGATGCATGCCAGCCCCGCGGCAGCGGGTTGGTCGGAGAATTTGTCCATCGCCTGTTCCGCCAGTTCGACTGCCCGGATCACTGCATCATTGCGCCGGCTGGCGATGAGCCGCCGCACCGTCACCTCGTAAAGCGGGTAGAAATTCGGATACTTTTTCAGCAGTTCCTGCAACTGGGTATCCCCTTGCGAGTGATCGGGGATTGCCAGGGCGCTCATAAGCTCCGCCGCGGCGGGATCTCCGGGCATAATCGTCAATAGCGCGGCGACGGGCGTTAGTTCGGCTTTCATGGCCGGCGAGGCAAGACCCTCGCTCAGCGTATGCAGCCCGCGCAAGTCGGCGTTGTCGGGCCAGGATTTAAGCGCAGTGTTCAAAACGGCCGCCGCGCCGGTTAAATCCTGACGCCGGATGAGATAGGCGGCATAGCGCGCCGCCGGCCCGGCGTCGGTCTGGTCGGCGGCCATGGCATTTAGATATAGCTGTTTCACGGCTGCCGGATCGTTGCCATAGCGCTCGAGATACGCGGCCTGCTTGAGCATTCGATCCCAATCCGCAAGGCCCGCTGTATCCAGCTTGGCCAGGAATTTCTCCGCGGTCGCGGTATCTCCCACCGACGCGAAATAGTCCGCAGCGGACGAGATTACCATTGCCGGAACGTCCTTGGCGTCGAGCAGGCCCAGATACAAATCGCCCGCATCCTTGATCTTTCCCAATCTCTGGTCTGCCATTGCCATAAGACCAATCGTCGCCGGCGTTTTGCCGGCGCTCGCCAATGAATCGGCCGCCCGCGCGAACTCGCTCTGGTCGTACATGATGGCCGCGCTGCGCTGCCTCAAATCGTCGGAGAGGGGCAGCTCGATGAGGTGGTCAAAGACATCGGTCGCGTCGGCATAGCGACCGGCCGCGTGGTAGAGCCGCAGGAGATCAAATCCGATCGGCCCGCTGGACGGGGCGAGCAGCCAGGCTTGCGACATTTCGGAGACGGCGCCGTCGGTGTTGCCGAGCCGTTCCATGGCCTGGGACTGGAGCATGTGTGGCTCAAAGCGCTGGGCCGCGGTCGTATGACGCAGAACATCGTTTAAGAGAACCGACGCTTCATTGGCGGCGTCTTTGGTGGCGGATGGAGTATTGCCGGTTGCAGTTTGAGAGGAAGCCAGCAGCCAGCGGGCTTTGGCGATTTTCCAATTCAACGCTTGCTCGCCGGTGAGTTGGCGGAGTCGCTCGACGGTTGCTGCGATGAAGGGTTGCTCGCCGCTCCAGGCCGAGGGAGCAACCGAGGGGTCGAGGATGTCGCGCTGGACGGTTAAGTTGTTGGGATAAGTGTTGCCGAGGTTAACCCAGGCAGCACCGGCTCCTGCGTCGTGGGCGTCTTCCAGGAATCGCGCGATTACCAGCTCCCATTCCCAGGGTTGGCCTTTTCCAGCCGCGGCGGAATCGCGCAGGTATTTCAGGGCGTCAGCCGGCGTCATTGCCCCGGAAGAGGTGCGAAAAGTCGCCTGATCAAAGGCGAGCTGGGGTGCGACGCCGAAATGCTCGCGGGCGGCGTCGAAAAGCGGTTGCTGCATGTCCAGGTTTTCCAGGCGGCAGACACGAGCGAGATCGAGAAGAATATCCGGGCTGCTGTCCTTGCCGGCGTCGGCGATGGCGCTGGTGATCACTTCTTTTGCCTTGGCGGTCTGATTGGTTTGGGCCAGGAGGCGGACGTAAATCGCCAGCGTCCGGCGGTCATCGGGATGTGATTGGCGGAACTCTTCGAGTTGGGTAATCAGCGTGTCGAAGGCCGAGGCGTCGCCGTGAGATTCGGCGAAGGTGAAGAAGGCGGTCGCCTTGATGATGGCGGCATCGTCGGCGCCATGGTTTGACACGACGGCGGCCTGCATGGCGTTGTCACTCTCGGCAATTGCCTCGGTGGCGTCGCCGCGCTCGGTGAGGATTTTGGCGCAGAGCAGATGCGGGTCCATCCAGCTTGGCATGGAGGCCGCGGCGATGCGGGCCTGTTCCAGGGCTAAATCGGATTCCTCGGCGTCGCAATAGGCGCTCGCCAGGAAGAAATGGATCACGCCATTGGAAGGATCGGCGGCGACGGCTTTTTGCAGGCCGTCCAACTTCTGGCGGAGATTCGCGTTGTCCTGTGCCGCCAGCGCGGTCGACCAGGCCTGCGCCGAAGGATCATCCGTGCGCTGCGCCAGAGCGGCGATCAGCGTGGCGGCGGCAGCGCCCTGGTTCAGGTTTTCCAAGGCCAGCGCTTTATACGCCGCGAGCGACGCGTCTTCCGTCGCGGCTCCAGTGGAATCGGAGAGAAACTGTGCGACTTTATCATTCTGGCCGGCTTCCCACAGTCGCTGCGCATACATGAGGCGGATTTGTGGATCGCCGCCGAATTGTGCGGCGGCCCGCGACAGCAGGCTCAGCGCCTCGTCATAGCGATGGATCAAATCCAGCAGACGGACGGCCTGACGAACGAATTGCGCGTCGGGCGGCTGGACATTGTGCGTCGCGGCCAGCAGCGCGGCGACTTCGCTCTCCTCCAATTGCCGCGCCGTCGAGGCGGCTTGAGCGTCGTCGGCCTTGCTGAGGCTCGCCTCGCGGCCCAGCGTGTAGGCGATGACTTCGGCGAGCTTAAATCGCGCGTCGTTGGGAAAGCGAGCTTCGAACTGCCGAGCGCGATCGAGCATCTGTTGCGCCGGGAGCTTCATGGCGGCCATGATGACGTAGGTGAGTTCGTGGCCGTCCAGGTCGGTTGGATTCGCCTCGTTGTACGCCTCGGCGGTGCGAAGCGCTTCCGGGGATTTTCCGCTGGCTTGCAGCGCCACGGCCAAGTCCGCCAACGCCACCAGTTCGTGCGGGTTGGTCAGGAGCATCTGGCGCGACATGTCGATCACCTGGTCCCAGGCGCGCGTCTGGCGGAGGAGATCGAGCAGGCGGTCCTGGGCGTCGGTGTTGGCCGGCGCCATTTCGCGGTAGCGCCGCAGGTAGCCGATGGCGTCGTCAATGTCGGATGAATCAGCGCCGTGGCGCTGTGTATGGGCGATGGCCAGGCCGAAGACGGCATCGGCGTCGTCGGGGCGGCGGCTGACGTAGGGGCCGAGTTTGTCGATGGCGGTCGCCCAATCGTGGGCGCGGTAGGCGGCCATTCCCTCCGCTCGGGCGACATTTAATTGATGGCGAATCTGCCGCTCGCGCAGGGCATATGCGCCGGCGGCGGCCACCGCGAGGCAGACCACGCCTGCCACCAGGATCATTACGCGACGTTTGGTCTTGGGTCTGATAGGCATCGATTACGACCGTGCCAGTTTGCTCGCGAGCCGGGCCAACCTTTTCGAGATGCGCTCGCGCCCATGTCCCGCGTTTTCCGCCGGCGCCACTTGCGCCGCGGCGGCGGGCTCGATCTCCAACCATTGGATTGGCTCAATCGCGGGTCGGGCATGGGAATCGTCCCACAAAACCTGCGGGCCGATGACCGTCGCCCCCGATGCAACGCGGCGGCCGCAGCCGATCCAGACCGGGCCGACCAGATCGGCGCCTGATTCGATTGTTCCCTGTTCGTCGCGCCATACATCGGAACCCCAGGGCGCTGCAGCGCGCCACCCCCGCGCCCGGGAGACGATCGAATCGGGACGCCGCCACGTGGCGAGCAAATCGCGAGTGAAGAGGGCG
Organism: Tepidisphaeraceae bacterium; assembly: GCA_049511115.1. Taxonomy (GTDB): domain Bacteria; phylum Planctomycetota; class Phycisphaerae; order Tepidisphaerales; family Tepidisphaeraceae; genus JBEKYH01. Next base: position 7,606 of record JBEKYH010000233.1, read on the forward strand.
ATCTCCTCACGCCGCCGCTGGTCATAGACGCGGCCCGGCAGAGCGGTCGCCAGGCGATCATCGCGGCAGGTGAAGCGTCGCAGGCGACGCCAGCCGGCGCGGACGTCCGGCGCAGATTGC
>JBEKYH010000234.1:0-7717 GCA_049511115.1 Tepidisphaeraceae bacterium
CCGCCGGTAAGAGTCTTCAATTCGTCGGGAGTATGCAAATACTGACTAAAGGAATCGTGGTGAACCAGGTCGGGGTTTTGCCAGACGATATCAAACTGGCCGTCGGCGCGAATCTGGCCGATGAGGACCGGCTTCCACGTGTGGTGGTTGATCGCGTCCATCTTTTTGTGCCCGCCGGGTGCGTCAAATTCCAAGCCCAGCACGGCTGGGCGCACTTTGTCGATGTCGAACGAACCGGCCTTTTCGACCGCCGCTTTCCACACATACACGCCGAAATACGCGGCCTCGATGGGGTCATCGGTCACGCGATCAGCGCCGCCGGGAAGATTGTGGGCGGCGCAATAGGCTTTGAAAGCGGCGACGAATTTCTTGTTTTCCGGAGTATCAATCGACTGGAAATAATTCCACGCCGCCAGGTGGCCGACGAGTTTCTCCGTCTCCATGCTGCGAAGCTCGTCTTCGGCGACGGAGAAGGCCATCACCGGGCATTTGTCGGCGGTCAGGCCCTGATTGGCGAATTCCTTATAGAATGGGACGTTGCTGTCGCCGTTGATGGTGGAGAGGACACACGCATCGCCGTCCTTGGCGAAGTCCTTCACGCGGGCCACGATGCTCTGGTAGTCGCTGAATCCAAACGGCGTGTATTCCTCAGCGATGTTCGACGCGGCAACGCCCTTGGCCAGAAGGAACGCCTTGAGAACCTTGTTCGCCGTGCGCGGGAAAACGTAATCGGTTCCCAGCAGGTAGAACTTTTTCTTGCTGCCGCCGTCCTTGCTCATCATGTATTGGGCGGCTGGGATAAGCTGCTCATTGGGGCTGGCTCCCGTGTAGAAAATATTGGGGCTTTGCTCTTCGCCTTCATATTGCACGGGATAGAACAGCAATCCGCCGCCATAGGGGTTCTCATCGGCGGTGTACTTGGCCTCGAAAACGGGCAGGCAGGATTTGCGGCTCACGGAGGTCCAGCAGCCGAATGTAACGGCCACCTTGTCCTGAACGATGAGTTCCTTTGCCTTTTCCGCGAACAGCGGCCAATTGGAGGCGGGATCGACGACCACCGGCTCGATCTTTTTGCCCAGCACGCCGCCGTTGGCGTTAATCTCCTCGACTGCCATCAGCACCGCGTCGCGCAGGGAGGTTTCCGAGATGGCCATCGTTCCCGATAGCGAGTGCAGCACGCCGATCTTCACCGTGTCCTGGGCTAAGGATATTTTCGCCGGCAATAGCAGGCCGGCAATGACGGCAAGGCAGAGCAAAGTCCATCGCTTCATGTTCCAATCTCCAATTTGGCGGTCTTTTTTGGCGCGGTGGTCGGAAGAATATGCGAATTAAAAGAAGGAGCCCGATATGGCAGAGAACCGGGCTCCTTCTTTGCGTCACTCATGCCGGTCGAGGGAGTCAACCTCGGTTCAGCAAGCCGGCCGGTGTCGTTTCGCGGCACGGCTACGCGATGTGCAACAAAGGGTGTGCCAGGGAATGGAATTCGCAAATCGCCGGATAGGAGAGGGTTATACCGACGGGCACGGCCGAGGCGAGTGTAACAAGTGATTCAAGCGTCGCGGGAGTAGGCGAAGTGCCTGCTATCTCCCGTCCCCGGCATTCCGGGGGAGGGCAATCGCTTTGGGGATTTCCCCCTCGCCCTGTACTCAGGGAGAGGGTCGGGGTGAGGGTTCTTCGAAACTTCAAACGTCATTGGCCAGTCAAAAACGACCCTCACCATATCCCTCTCCCTGAGTACATGGAGAGGGGACCAGAGGAACGCGGCTAAAAGCGATTGCCCCGGTATTCCGGGGAGGGCTGGGGAGGGGGTTTGGCGCGATGCTCAGTTGTCGCGCGAGCCGCCTCCCTGACCCTCCCCCGGAATACCGGGGGAGGGGAATAACGGGGGAACTCCCGTCTCTCCCAGCCGCTTGAATTACCCGCCGTGGAAGATGTCCAAGTCCCAGGGCGTCGCGGGCGTGCCGATTTCTGAGGCTTTGGGTTTCTGGGAAAACGGCAGGACCTTGCCGGAATGCACATCAAACAGGCGTTTGTTGGTGGCTTTGGCGGCCTCGACCAATTCGGGATAGGCGCGGTCGGCGGCGTCGACGAAGCCGATGTTGTAATTCTCGCCGTCCTGGCGGCCGAGCACCGGCTCGTCACGCCACTGGAACCACCATTCACCGACGAACCCATCGAGCGAGGCGGCCTGCTCGACAAAAAAGCGGTAGGCGTTGCCGCGCTCGGTCTGGTTCATGGCCTGCACGAGGCCGGCGCCCAGGCCGTTTTCAGGGACGCCGATGTGGAATTCCCCGACCATTACCGGCCGGCCCGACATGCGGTAGGTTCGCTCCACCTGCACCGTCGGCTCGTATTCGTAAACGTTGATGCTGCACACATCGAAAACCTTGGCCAGGCGCAGAACGGCCTCTGAAGGATTTCCGCCAAAGCGGATGCCGACGATCAGGTGATTGGGGTCGTACTTGCGTACATCGCCGCAGACCATATCCAGATATTTGCCGAACGCGCCGACGACGAAGTCGGTGCGGCGCTTGCGCGTGTCGCCGGCGGCGAGGTACTTTTTCAATTCCGCCTGCGTTGCCGTTTCGTTCCCCGCGAGAATCAAGTCGCACAATTCCGATTCGCGCCCGCCCCAGGGGGGTTCGTTGCCGACGAAATAGCCGATGAGCAGGGGATCGTTTTTGCGGGAAGTGCATTGCTGATTGGCAGCCGCATCAATCGAAGCGGCAAACTGATCGGAATAGACATCGGGCATTCCGAGCCAGGTCTGGCCTAACTGAAAGCGAAGAAAGGCGATATTGGGCCGGCCGGTGCCGCCCGTGGTCATGCCCCAGGAGTCGAGGCGGCGATTGACGAGGTTGTTGGGGCTGCCTGCTGAGGGGAGTGTCGTGGGCGCTGCGGCCACTCCACCGCCTCCACCGCCTCCACCGCGCCGGCCGCCGCGCGCGCCGAAACCGCCGGGGGTGCCGTTGATGCCGGTGGCGAGGAACAAATGTCCGTCGGGATCGACGAACCACCATTTTCCGTTCACCTGTTCGACGCGGAAGAAGCCGGTCGCTTTGGTCTGCGTGTCGGCATAGCCGTAGTATTTGTCGTATCCATAATCCGAGGGCTTACTGAAATTCTTCGCCTCATCACCCAGCTCGGCCGTCAATTGCTCCTGGCTGTGAATCTTCCGCGGCCAGTCGCCCAGCGCCCATTGGCCCCATTGATCGACCATCTGGCCGCCCGGCGGAGTGTCGAGATATACAGATCCTTCATCTGACTTGGCCAGATGCACGTTCCTGATCTCGATCACCGGATGATTGATCGGGTAGTCCATCGACAGGCCGATGGATTCGACGTTGGTTAATTCGCCCCACGGTCCCCAGACCGAAACCCAGAACGTGTCGCTGCGGCGATTGGTTGAGGCGGCCAAGTCATTGCCGGAGACTTGGGCCCGCCAATAGGAGAGGGGAATCGAGGCGCGGAACCAGGCGTTTTGCCCCAGCGGCTGAAACTCGGCGCGGCGCGGGCCGTCGGCCGTGTAAATCCACATCCCAAACCGCTGCGGTGTGCTGGTGCGTATTTCCATCACCAGGTGGGTGTAGGGCGACCAGTCCGAGGGGAAATCTTTTCCGCCGCTTAAATCGGCCAGGTCTTGCAGGGTCAGGCGCGCTTCGGGCAAAACGCCTTCGAAGGACAATTTGCGCGTCTGGTCGGCGGCCAGCGCCGATCGCGCCGGCAGCGCGCACACCGCGACCAAGATTACCGTAGCGAGTATTCTCCCCGCTGTCAGTCGATGCGATTGCCTGCCCATGGGGGCGCCTCCGTTTTTGGGAATTGAATGACTTGTCAATGCACCTTGCAGGAGTCGAACCTGCAACCTTCGCTTCCGTAGGATACTTGACTTGGCGCAAGCAAAAAGGGGCGGGGATGCAAATAATTTAAATTCATCGGCTTGCCGTCACCTTTGCGATCGCTGAAGTTGTGACTGCGGGGTGCGCATGAGCGGCTGGAGTTCACCTGGCCTTAATAAAGTTTCGCCAGCCGCCAAAGTGCGTGATATCGGCGGCGCCGGTGAGGGCATAGCTCTCGCATAAAAATCCCTTTACGAGTTCGCCGTCCTCTAATTGAATCGTGCCGATTCCCAGGGGCGGCGGGATGGCGGCGACGAAGGTTCCGAAGGCTTCGGGAGACATTTCCCATACTTCAAGCTCGATCGCGCCGCCGCCGCTGTCGACGCGGAGCAGGCCCGGCTTGGGCGGCGTGGTTCCGGGGAGAGCAAAGAGGCGGTAGCAACCGGCGGTCTTGCAGGTGCGGACGAGCTTTGCCGAGCGATCGGTCAGTTGATGATTCAGCGGTTGGCCGGACAGATGAGCGCCGACCACGGCGAGTTTGACTTGGGTTTGCATGGCGTTCCTGATTGGGAGGGAGGATGGATCGAGCGTGGCGGTGGTGGCGCCAAGGCGAATGGGCCGGGCGCGGTGAAACGCGTCGGCCAAGGTTAGAAGCTCGCGGTCCAGTCCAGCGGCCGCGATGAGCGTCACACCAAAAGGCAGGCCGTCGGCTTGGAACCCGGCGGGTACGGCTACCCCGCATAGGTCCATCAAGTTCACAAAATTGGTGTAATAGCCGAGGTTGGAATTGAGAGCGATTGGGTCGGCTTCGACCTGGGCGCGCGTGTAAATGGTGCCGGCCGTCGGCAGGAGCATCATGTCAATTTGCTCCCACACGGGCCGCGAAGCTTGGACCAGGGCGGCCAGGGCGTGCAATCCCTCGAATGCCTGCATCGCTGTCATGTTAAGCCCCGGCGCGATGATCGAGCGCGTGACCGGGAGTATCGCATCCGGATTTTTCTCGAGCAGTTCTTTGACCACCAAGGCTCGCTCGCCGACCCACGGGCCGCCATATAAAAGTGACGCGGCCTTCGCGAAGGGTGTATAGTCGATCGTAACGGCAATGCCGCCGAGCGATCGCAATCTGCCCAGCGCATCCGAATACAGTTTGGCGGCATCGGCGTTTCCATGGAAGCGCAGGTCCTGGTCGCGCGGGACGCCGAATCGAAATGAACTTTTTGAAACAGGTGGGCGGGCTGCGAGGTCATTTTTAGTGCGCGAATAGGGATCATCCGCATCCGGTCCGGACGCGATATCCAAGATCGCCGCGGCATCGGCGCAGGTGAGGGCAAAGACAGAAACGCAATCCAGCGACTGGCACGCGGGAACAACGCCGGCGGCGCTGATAAGCCCGCGCGTCGGCTTCAACCCCACGATGTTATTGAACGCCGCCGGCACGCGCCCTGAACCGGCGGTGTCGGTGCCGAGCGAAAAGCTGACCAGCCCCGCCGCGACGGCGACGGCCGATCCTGAACTTGAGCCGCCGGAAATAAAGCTATCGTTAAACGTGTTGCGGCAGGCGCCGTAAGGCGAGCGCACGCCCACCAGCCCCGCGGCGAATTGATCGAGATTGGTTTTGCCGATCAGGATTGCACCGGCGGCGCATAGGCGCGAGACCACCGTCGCGGATTTCTGTGCCGTGTAGGCGAAGGCCGGGCAAGCCGCCGTGGTCGGGCGATCTGCGACATCGATGTTGTCCTTTACCGCGAAGGGAATCCCCAGCAGCGGCTGATAGATTCCCTGCTGCTTACGCCGCAGAACCGTCGCAAGCTGTTCGGCGGCGGCGGCGCGTGGAAGCAAATCGATCCAGACTGCTTTATCGGGATAGCGCTCGATTCGCGCGTAGACTATATCCAGCAGATCCCGGGCGGCGAGCGAGCCGTCGGCCAGTCGAGGTTGAAGGGATTGCAAATCGAGGGAAATATCTGAATCTGACGGCATCGAAATCCATCCCAAAATGGCAGAGCAAGGGCGCGGTTACAGCCGTGAGCGGTTGGTGGAGTGCGACTATAGTAAGGATGGGCGAGCCGTCAACGCACCGGGGAAAAGTGCGGCGAATCTCACGCGGCGTTCTGCGGGCGCGGGTGGATGCCTTTGGCATGCCGCGGGACGAGATCGCGCGCGGCGATTTTGGCGTCGTATCGTGCCTGCAGGTTGATCCACAGGTCGGGAGAGGTGCCCCAATACACGGCCAGACGCGATGCCGTGTCCGGCGTGATGCCGCGGCGGCCGCGAACGATGTCGTTAATTCGGCCCGGAGCAACGCCAAGCGCCCGAGCCAATTCGTTCTGGCTCATCCGCGCCGGACGAAGGAATTCTTCCAGCAGAATCTCCCCAGGCGGAATTGGGGGCAGCAGCTTATTCATGTTCTACCTCGGCTTGGCCCGGTCAGTGATAATCAACAATCTCGCTAACGCAAGTTTATCTTGACAATCCCCGCTCCCTTATCAATAATCTGAACTGTCAAAGCCACCATGGCTCGCAATGGCGGGCGCCCCGGATTTCCGGCGTGCGCACCGTAGCGTGCCACGGTGGCTTTTTTGTTTTGATCGATCGTGAACGGCGGACCAAGGAATCGCAGCGGCGAGGGAAAGGCCTTCGCAAGGAGCTTTACCATGAGCAAGAAGCAAGAGTACCTGAAGGAACCAATCGAACATTTCAGCATTGCGGACCACAACGTGGTGCCGGTGGTGGATGCCATGAAGCGGATGGCGTTTTCCAGCCGTGACCTGGCCCGGGCCGCGGACATTTATGACCGCATGTTGCGCGATGAGGAATGCGGCATCATTCTCTGCCTCGCCGGGTCGCTCATCAGCGCCGGGCTGAAGAAGGTCTTTTCCGACCTGGTGCGCAATAACATGGTGGACGCCATCGTCTCCACGGGCGCGAACATCGTCGATCAGGACTTCTTCGAGGCCCTGGGCTTCAAGCATTATCTGGCCGAAGAACGCTTTAAGAGCGGTACCCTCGACGAAGAACTCCGCGAGCAGATGATCGACCGCATTTACGACACCCTGATCGACGAAGATGAACTCCGCATCTGCGATGAGACGATCCAGAAGATCGCCGACGATCTCGAGCCGCGGCCCTATTCCTCGCGCGAATTCATCCGCGAAATGGGGCAATACTTGCAGACCAATGGCTGCCGCTGTCAGGACAGCATTGTCTTTGAAGCCTTTAAGAAAGACGTGCCGATTTTCGTGCCGGCGTTCAGCGACTGTTCCGCCGGGTTCGGCCTGGTGGCGCATCAGCATGGCCGCGGCGACCGGCCCAAGGTCAGCCTCGACAGCGCCAAGGATTTCTACGAGCTGACCCAGATCAAGATCAAGAGCGGAACCACCGGCCTGTTTATGATCGGCGGCGGCGTGCCGAAGAATTTTGCCCAGGACATCGTGGTCGCCGCGGAAATCCTCGGCAACGAAGCCCCCATGCACAAGTATGCGGTGCAGGTCACCGTCGCCGACGTGCGCGATGGCGCACTGTCGGGCAGCACGCTCAAGGAAGCGCATAGCTGGGGCAAGGTGGAGACGGTGTTTGAGCAGATGGTCTACAGCGAAGCGACCATCGCGGTTCCGCTGATCGCGGGATATGCATACCACAAGGGCAATTGGCGTAATCGCGAGGCCCGTCGCTGGACGCGGCTGCTTGAGCCGGCCCACGTGGCCTGATGATCTCAGCAACACAGGCCCGGGGAATGAGCGCAAGCCGCCAATCCCCGGGCCTTTTTTGCGCCCGTATCACGGCCGAGCCGCAGGCTGCAACGGCGTCACTTCCTCCGCCTTGCACGCGGCAATCACCGCTCCCTTGGCATTGAGCGCATCAGTTAATGTCTTGATTTG
>JBEKYH010000235.1:0-7711 GCA_049511115.1 Tepidisphaeraceae bacterium
CCAATGGCGGGGCCATCGACAGCAATTCCGGCTCGGTCAGCGTGCAAGGTTGCACGTTTTCCGACAACGTCGTCACCCAGGACGGCGGCGCCATCGAAGCCGACTTTGCCATACTCAACATCGTCAACAGCACCTTCGCCGCCAACTCGGCCGGTGATTCCGGCGGCGCCATCGAGAGCAACGCGGCAACGACGACCATCACGAATGCCACGATCTCCACCAATAACGCCGTCAACGGCGGCGGCGGGATCGATATCCAGCCCGGCGGCGACACTTCCCTTTACAACACAATCGTCTCGGGAAATACGCTGGCCGACGGTGTTACACCCAGCGACCTGTCCGGCCCGCTGGATGAAAGCCTTCAATCGGGACAGGCCGCCAGCTCCAACAATCTCATCACCGTCGCCGGCCTCGGGCTGGGCGCTCTGGCGAACAACGGCGGACCCACCCAGACGATGGCTTTGCTGCCCGGCAGTCCCGCGATAGACGCCGGAGACGACGCCCTGGCGCTCGATGTCAACGGCAATCCGCTCACCACCGACCAGCGCGGCGTGGGATTCCCACGCATCGTCGGCGCGGCCGTCGATATCGGCGCCTACGAAGCCCCGCTGCCGGCGCCGGCCGTCTCGGCCTTCACCAACCTCACCGCGCCCATGACCATCACCGCCGGAACACCCAGTGTGACCGTCGGCGGCGTGATCTCCGCCGGGTCGATATTCCCCGCCAGCGGCGAAGTCGTGGATGTCACGCTCAATGGCGTGACCCAGGACGCGACGATCGGCAGCAACGGCGTATTCTCCACGACGTTCAACACCTCTTCCCTGCCCGCTTCAGCAACGCCGTACCCCGTGATGTATTCCTACGCCGGCGATACCAAGCTTAGCGCGGCGTCGGACGCCCCGGTGACCACAATAACGGTCAAGGCCCCCGCCACTGCCGGCACGGCCACGCTTACCGTCAGCCCAGTCACTGGAACCGCTGGTGACAAAATAACGCTGTCGGCAACGCTCCTGGGAACTGCGTCGGCTCCGCTGGCTCACCAGGTGGTCGTCTTCACTCTCGATGGCAAAGTCGTGGCCAAAAAAGAGACCAATTCCAAGGGAGTTGCCTGCGCGTGTGTCCGCCTGCGCGGAATCGCACCAGGAACCTATGCCTCAGGCGTGGTGGCGAGTTACGCCGGCAACAAGAACTACGCCGCGGTCACTGCAACGGCCGCCCTGACGGTGGCCGACTCGGAAATCAAGGCAAGCGGCCTTTGCCTCAGCTTATGCAACGGAAAGGCCGAACTGCTGGCTGGCTTTGATCAACCCGGCGATTTCGCCCTGGCGACGGATTACACGGTGACCATCAATTGGGGCGACGGCTCGACCCCGGATACCGGCAAGGTCCTCGGCCCATACTTCTGCGGCAACGTGTTCGCCGTCAAAGACACCCACACGTATGCCGCGAGCAAAACCAAAACGACGACCTATACGGTCACGGTGACGATCACCTCCAAGTATGGCGCGACCAAGACGTTGACGGAGAAGGTGAAGAGTTGACGACGCGGCGCCGGATCAACTGATCGCCACATCGGTGTACCGGTCTGGATGCGCCGCCCTTCCCACAAACCCTGGCATCGACAGATTCGAGCAATCCTGCGCCTGCAGCGCATGCGTGAAATAATCCGGCCGATTCTCCCCCCAGTTGACTTTGCAGTCATGCAGGACGAGTTTGTCCGCGTGCTGAAGATGAATCCCGGGATTGGTATGCGGCTCGATCCCCGGCTCGGCCGTGGTCGGGCGATTGTCGAACAAACCGCCCGGGTATTTCGTCCATCGGTCCAGTGTGACCGACACATTATCCATCACCACATCACTCACCCGGCTGCCCGCGCTGCCGCGGATGCGGATGCTGTTCTCGGCTCGGCCGGCGATGTTGGACAATCGCAGATTGCGAATCGTCCCGACCTTGGTTTCCGGATTGCGCGGGATGGCCGTGATTGAAATCGCCTCGCCCCGGCCCCACCACGGGTCGGAGTGATAGCGCGACACGAACTTGATGTCGCTGAAGGTGACGTTGTAGAGGTTGCCGGGATCGCGCAACTGTATGCACAGTCCACGGGAACTGGACTGAACATTGCACCGTTCAAAACGGATGTCATGAATATCCTGTGTCGTTTCGGTGCCGATTTTCAGGCCGGCATCCTGGGTTTGAACCCTGCAGTCCTTCACGACGACATTGGAACAGGCGCCGAATTGATCTCCCAGTTTCGAATTCTTGATTGCGATGGCGTCATCACCGCACACGATGTCGCAATTGCGTATTTCCACGTCCTGGCAATGGTCCGGATCGATGCCGTCGCAGTTGGGGACGTCGAGCTGGTTACGAATCTTGATTCCATCGACCAGAACCCGGTTGCAGCCGACCAGATGGAGACTCCAGCTTGGGGCGTGCTGGATACTGATGCCGGCAATCCGCAAATCGCGGCAACCGGTCAATTGAAACAGTCGCGGCCGAAACATTTTCGGCCGCCACCATTCATTGGCCGTGTCGAAGTGGTCCATGAACTCCGGTGATCGGCCGTTGATGGTGCCGGAGCCGGAGATGCCCAGGCCCGTTGCCCCGTCGGCGACGATCGCGGCGGGGCCCGAGTAATCGGCGCGATTTGTGCTGACCAGAAGCTCGGCGTCATCAGCCAGATGAAAGTCGATGCCGGGCCTTAAGGTGAGCGTGCCGATGAGGTATTTGCGCCCGCCGCGGATGAGAACCTGGCCGCCTTCCGTGGAAGCCGCATCGATGGCGCGCTGGATCGCGGCAGTGTCGAGCGCAACGCCATCGCCGACGGCGCCGAAATCCTTCACATCGTAAATCTTCACGGCTCTGGCTCCCTGCAATGACACACACCCCGTCAGCCGCGTCAGCGCCAGCATCCCGGCGAGTCTCAAGGTTTGCCTTCGGGTGACTCGCGTCATTGGAGTGTCACATCCCACATCTTGGATCGCCGCGACTTGGCCGCCGGCCCATTTTGCATTTATAGCAATAATATAGAAACAGCTTGTTTCTATAAGCTTGCTACTTTTGCCATCACGATCCTGCCCACCCAAACAAAACTCCTCCATTTACCTCGAAGCCCCTCGGGACAGAGTTTCGTCCACCGCCACCGGCGCCGAGACTGCTTGCCCATTGCGGGTGGCTTGAAGGCGCTGAAGCTCATGCAAGGTTTTGTGAAAGCTCCGCTCCATCGCCACTTCGTAGCGGTTTACCTTCTCCAAAGTCGCATCGCTGGGCAACAGTAAGGATCGACGAAAGCGTTGGAAATCCGCCATTCGCTTCACATACAGGATCTTGTCGTTTTCCCATCTTTCTTTCTCAATACGGCCGCGTTCGCTCAACACGAACCCGCAATATCGTCCAAGTCGAGCTTGAGTGCAGCCGCGATGGCTCTCAGCACGGTGACGGAACCCTCCTTGCGGCCGGATTCGATCTCGGCCAGGTACGCCCGGGCAATCTTCGCGGCCTTGGCAAGCTGCGCCTGGGTCAGACCACGATAATCACGGAACACACGAATGGGATGCTCGCCGGCGATCAGCCGCTCAGCCACGTCGGATGGAAACGCCTCGTCCTTGCGAGTCTTGGCGGCATCGTAGGCCCGGATATCATTGAGCATCTCCGAGTCCTGCCGTAGCTGCTCAAAATTTTCCAAGGGCACCACCGCGAACCGGCGGCCCTTTTTTTCGATGATCTCGGTCTTCATTGGTAAGCGCCTCCGCGCGGCTTGATGTCCAGCACCAGCAATCGACTCTCATCCACTTCGTATAGCACACGCCAGTCGCCCACGCGAAGCCGAAACCCTGGCCTTCCCTGCAATCTCGTCGCGTTGTTGTTGGGCGCGTACGGATCGGCCGCAAGGGTGGTGATTTTCCCCACGACCGTCTCTGCGACGTTGCGGGGCATCTTTCGCAATGCTCGCAGCGACGACCGGCTATACTCAATGTTCCACACCGCCACATATTGTAGCTTAAAGCTACATTCAAGACAAGTCGGAAACGATTAACGATTGCCTGATTCAGTGTGGGACATCCCACGCACCACCTTTTGTTCCGCATAAGCCGACGCCACCGGGACACGCAGTTGGCGTGTGCCTTGGCACATTTCTCCGCTCAGCCCCGCAAGTCCCGGTTTCGCGAGTGGTCCTTCAAGTTGTGATAATCAGTCGCGACGGCGCCCGGATCGTCCGCCAGCCCAGGATGGGAGACTCTGTTGAAGCTGGCTATGCGCCTGCGCAATACGAGGTTCGTAGCCCGTTCCAGATTATTGCCGGAGACAAAACGGCCCTGCATATCTTGGCCACCGTTAGAGCCGTGAGTTGACGGTGAGGGCCGATAGCCCCAGTTCAACCGCCACCTACCGATAAGCGTATTTGTATCGTGAGTGTGACGGCGCAGCGCGAATCCAGTGTTTCCGGAGTGAAAGCAGTCCGAATCCATCCAGTCTGTGCATAATGCCGACGTGCCCATTGGTTCAGCATCCATTGCTCCAGTTGCCTGATCGGCATTGTTGGCAAGTTCGTCAGCAACTGCATCAGATGCCGTTGCGAAGCACTGTCGAACTTACGGCAATTCGCGTCATTGGAGTGTCACATCCCAAACCTTGGTCCGCCGCGCCTTGCCCGCCGGCCCGTCGATGTCCAGTACGACGACATAATTTCCCGTTTTAGCATAGGTGTGAACCGGATTCTGCTCATCGGACGTCTGCCCGTCGCCAAAGTCCCATTTCCAGTGGGTGACATTGCCGACGGATTCATCGTGGAATTCCACAATGCGCTGGTCGAGATCGCGCACCTTGAATGACCAGTCGGCCGCAATCGCCTTTTGCAATTTCGGCTCCAGCGGCATCAGCCTGAAGGCGCACATCTCCGACGCCTGCCCGTACATGGTGTGCTTGGGGGAGAGATTCCAGAAATTGTGCTGATCACTGTTCACATTATTGAAATCCAGCACCGCCCAGCACAGCCCGATGGTTGCGTTCTCCTTGAGTTGTGATTCAACGGCATGTTCAGGGCCTTGGGCGGGAGCTTCATCAAACGGCGTGATCATCAACTCCATAATGAGCTTGCCCGATTCACCCGGCTTAAAGTTGTAGTTGTAAGCGCAATTGGAATACGGCAGCTTTTTAATCCACGCCGCCTGCGGCCCCCACGCCATGCACCAATCCTTGTCCAAGGCCGGAGTGAAGATGTGATAGTTCTGGGCGTGATGCCCCTGAAAGTTGTACCAGGATTCCCGCAGATTGGCCTGCTGCCCCGGACGGCTCGTAGGATCAAATCGCGAGATAAACGGCCCGCCTTTGGCGTCGCCATCGACGACCAATTCAAAAATATCCTGATTCAGCCCGGTGCGCGAAAAATCCCAGTAGTCCTTGTACGCCTCATACAGAAAATACAGGCGGTTCATCCCCTTGACCCAGCCGACTTTCACCTTCACGTCCAGATGTTTCGGATCGGGATGGCGTCGCGGCTGATTCGCGATATCGGTGCCGAGTTGATCGGTGCCGATGATGTAATCGTCGGGGACCATGTCCCAATCGCTCGGATCCCCGTCAATGCGCGGGATGGCGTTTGCTGGGAACTGAAAAATCTTGAACCCGGCGTCTTCCCGTTCCAGCGCGAAGACCGACCGAGTGGAAAGCAGCATGAAGAATACGACAACGACGAAGCACGGTTTGGGGCAATGGATAACGGTGTCGAGCATGGCCGAAATGATACGATCCTGACTTCCTCCACGCACGCGCCACGCGCCGGCTCATCCCGTGAAAGCGCCCCGTGCCCGCGGATCATGCCGCGCCAGCCGCTGCAGAAGATAATCCACTTCCGCCTTCGCCGTCGCGTTGAGCGAAGCCCCGGGCACCCGCTGCGCCTCATACGCAATCGCGCCGCGCTTCCGCAACACATATTTCCGCACCGCCAACCCGATCCCCTGCTGCTGTTCGTAACGGATCAGCGGAAGGTGCGCATCAAACAGGTCATGCGCCGCATCCCGCCGCCCTTGCTGCGAATGGTTCACCACATCGACCAGCATGTCCGGAAACGCGTAGCCGGTCATGGCCCCATCGGCCCCGCGCTCCATCTCGAAATCCAGAAATAACCCGCCATTGCCGGTAAGAATCGACAGGGGCCGCAGCGTCCCCTCGCGTTGAAATCCGCGCAGCGCGGTAATCTTTTCCAGTCCCGGCCAGTCTTCATGCTTGAGCATCACACACGACGGGTTATCCATCACAATCTGCCGGATGACTTTCGGCGTCATCACCACGCTCAGCACCAGCGGATAATCCTGAATGACGAACGGAATATCCGTCCCGATCGCCGCTGCCGCTTGCGCGTAATAGTTAATGATCTGATCGTCCGTGCGCAGCGAGGAGGGCGGCGCGACCATGACGCCGGCCGCCCCACCGTCCATCACTCCCCGAGCCAGCGACCGCATGGCCGCAAATCCCGGCGCCGACACACCAACAACCACCGGCACTTTCGCCCGTCGGACCACTTGATTGGAAAGCGCCAGCGCCTCGTCCGCATCGAGCTTGGGCGCTTCGCCCATAATGCCCAGAATCGTCAGTCCGCTCACGCCGCAGGACAGATAAAAGTCCGTCATGCGATCCACCGATGCGACATCCACCGCGCCATCCGGCGTGAATGGCGTTACCGCGATCGCAAACACACCGTTGGCTGTATGGTCCAGTTTCATCATCCAGTCCTGCTCCAATGTCGCTAATCTCTCAATAGAAAATCAAAATCGCACCCCTGATCGGCCTGCAGCACGCTTTCCTCAAACAGTCTCGCGTAACCGCGCGTCGGGGTTTCCCGCTTCGGCGGTGATTTCTTCCATGCGGCCAGGCGGCGCTGCATCTCCGCGTTGTCGATCAGCAAATCAATCCGCCGCGCCTCCACGTCCAGCATGATCCGGTCCCCTGTCTGAACAACCGCCAGCGGTCCGCCAACCGCCGACTCCGGTGTGATATGCAACACGACCGTGCCAAACGCCGTGCCGCTCATCCGCGCATCGGAAATGCGCACCATGTCTTTGACCCCCTGCCGCGCCAGTTTCATCGGGATCGGCAGATACCCCGCCTCCGGCATTCCCGGCGCGCCCTTAGGCCCTGCGTTGCGCAAAACCAGAACATCGTCGCCATGTACATCAAAATCCGCCTGGTCGATGCGCGCGGCCATATCTTCCACGGATTCAAACACCACTGCCCGTCCGGTATGGCGCGTGAGATGTGCAGACGCCGCCGAATGCTTAATGACCGCTCCTCGCGGCGCCAGGTTGCCATGCAGGATGGCCATCGCGCCTTCTTTCTTCAACGGCGCGGCAAAGCTGCGGATCACATCCTGCCCCGGCACTTGCTCCGCCCGCGCAATGCCATCGCGCAACGTCCCGCCGCCGACGGTAGGCACGTCGAGATCGAGAAACGCGCTCAGCTCGCGCATGAGCGCCGGCAACCCGCCGGCATGGTGAAAATGCTCCATGTAATGCTCACCCGACGGCTTGAGGTTGAGCAAAACCGGTATTTCCCTCCCCAGCTTGTCGAACGCATCAAGATCAACTTTCACGCCCGCTCTTCCCGCCATGGCCATCAAGTGAATCAACCCGTTGGTGGAGCCGCCAATCGCCTGCAATACGATCATCGCATTTCGCACCGAGGCTGACGTAATCAACTCGCTCGGGCGGGGAGT
>JBEKYH010000236.1:0-7699 GCA_049511115.1 Tepidisphaeraceae bacterium
CTCCCACGCGCGGATAAAACTGATCCGTCAGACAGGTAATGAACAGCGCCACCTTCGCTCCCTTGGGAAGCGGCACGTTCACTTTAACGATCGGTTCGTGAGCCATCCGCCCCGCAGTCTATAACCACGCCCCGGCCCTACGCCAGCGGCGTCGCCAGCCCATTGGCGTGATCTCCCCTTCGCATTAGCATGATCCTCAATGGGGCAACTCTCCGCCTTGACCGCCCAACCCGCCGATGCCACCGGCTCGCCCCGCCGCGCCAATTCCTGGCGTCCCACGCTTCTTTTTTTCGTCGTCTCCTTCGCCCTCGTCTTCGGCGCCTTCAGCGTCGGCCGCAAACTAAACGTCGATGAGAACGTCTTCACCGCGACCGCCGCCCTGCTCAGCCGGCATGCAATCCTGCAATACCGCGATTACCACTACAATCACCTGCCCACGCTGGTCTTCATCTACGCCGGACTTTTCAAATTAACCAACTACCTGCTCCTTTCCGCCCGCACCTTCTGCGCCCTCAGCGCCGCCGCCACCGCCGCCGCGATCTACTATTTCGCCCGGGAATCCTTCGCCTTTCTCCCCCCTCGCCGCCGCCAGATTTTCGCTCTCGGCATCGGCATCCTCTTCCTCGCCAATCCCCTCTTCACCCACACCGCCGGCCGCGCCTGGAATCACGACTTCCCCATCCTCATGAGCGTCCTGGCCTTCGTGATTCTCTCGCGCGCATTAGCCAACTCACGCGCCGCCCTTGTCGCCCTCGCCGGCTTCCTCGTCGGCCTCGCTGTCACTGCGCGCCTCACCTTCGCCACCGAGCTTTTCCCCTTCGGCCTTTTTCTCCTTATCTACCCGCGCCTGCGAATTTCCAAACGCATCGCCCTCTGCGCTCTCTTCGCCGTGGGATTCCTCATCGCTGCCCTCCCCACCATCTGGGTCTGGGCTCAATCGCCGACAAACGCCTACTTCGGCAACTTCCAGTACCCCGCCCTCAACACTCTATGGCACTTCGACCACGACGACCTCATCCATCACCGCGACACCCTCCTCAGCAAACTCTACTTCTTCATCAAGAAAACCTGGGAGCTCCCCGGCAACGGCATCGTCACCTGGGGCTTTCTCAGCCTCATTGTCCTGGCCCGATTCTGGAACCACATCCTGCAGGACCCCTGGCGCACCAACCTCTTCATCCTCATCCTCCTCGCCGCCTCCCAGCTCGCCGCCGGCCTCGTCCCCTCGCCGCCGTTTGAGCAGTATTATTATGCTGCCACCCCGTTCATGATCCTGGCCATTACCCTCTGCCTCGCCCGCTTGCCCGACTTGGCCCTGAACCCAAAAAACACTTGGATCTGGATCACTTGCCTGATCGTCACCATCGGTTTCGCCATCCCCGAATACCGCGACTTCCCCGTCCTCTTCTGGCCTCCCGCCTGGTTCCCCGTCCGCGCCCATGATCTGGGCCAGCGCATCGCCAAAGCCTCCGGCCCCGGCCCGGTTCTCACGCTCGACCCGATTTACGTCCTTGAAGGCGGCCTGGACATTTACCCACAGCTTGCCACCGGCCCGTTCGGCATTCGCGTCGGCGACTACCTGACCCCCGCCCAGCGCGCGCAATATAAGATGTGGGGAACTGACGATCTCAAGCGGCTATTCGAGCAAACCCCGCCCCCGAAAATAATGATCTCCCCCGGCAGCGACGGCGACATCGAAGCCCTATTGACCCAACTCGCCAAATCCCACGGCTACCGCGAAGTCGATGTGAATACCCAAAAACCCGGCGTGATTATCCTCTGGCTTCCCCCGCCGCAGTCGCATTAAGTCTCATTAATTCTGATCCAGCGTCGTCAGGCGCGACTGCGCATCAGTCAATTTCGGATCCAGCTCCAGCGCCTTGCTGAACTCCGCCCGCGCCTGATCCTTGTGACCCTGCTGCGCGTAAAGGCCGCCCAGATTGTAATGAATCTCCGCCTCGCTCAGTACAAACCGCCACTGCTCAGTTGCCGCATCGATCTTCCCCGCCCGGGCCAGCATCAACCCATAATTCACCCGGCAGGTCACATTCTTGGGGTCTTTCTCAATCCCCTTCTTATAAGCAGCCTCGGCTTTGGGCGCATCGCCCGCCAGCTCCTCACAGAATCCCAGATCGCCAAACGCCGTTGCCGCCTCGCCCGTGGCCCCGATGTAGCGCCCCCAAATCTCCGTCGCCTGCGGATACTCTTTCAATTCCGCGTAGACGACCCCCAGCCGATAAAGCGCCGCCAGGTAATCCGGCTTGAGCTTCAGCGCCTCGTTGTATTGAATGACTGCCTGATTGGGATTGTTCTGCGACTCCGCCAACTGCCCCGCCGCAAACCGCGTCTCCGCCGTAAACGGCCGCTCCTTGATCGCGTCATCGCTGGACGTGTTCGACGACGCGATGCTCGATGACTCGTTCGATTTCGACGTGTCCGGTTGTTGCAACGACATTGACGAACAGCCGGCAACCACCAAACCCAGAATCGACGCCACAGCGAGTGTGTAGGTTCTCACCTCATGGTTATCGGCACCCCCCGCCCGAAAAGTTGACGCCCCCCAAACCCTTGAACCGCTGAACCCTTAAACCCTTGAACCTCTTAAACCCTTAATCCCTTCCCTTCAATCCGCCGTCTCAATCCCCAAATCCTTCACCTTCTTATTCAGCGTATTGCGATTAATCCCCAGGAAGTCCGCCGCCTTAGTCTTCACGCCCCCGCATTTCCCCAGCGCCCGGTCGATCAAGGCATGTTCGATCTGATCCATCACCAACTGGTAAATCTCCCCCTCGCGCATCTCATAATCCCCAATCGCCTGATCCGCCAACCGCCCGGTCAGGGTCTCAATCGACTCACTGCTCTGATTCGTGCGCCGCTGCGCCGCAAACATGCGCACGCTCAGCGGCAGCAAATCCTCCGTGAAATCCTCGCCCGTGCTGAGCACCACCGCGCGCTCAACGGCATTTTCAAGCTCGCGCACATTCCCCGGCCAGGAATACCGCAACAGCACGTTCAACATATCGCGGCTGATGCGCCGCAGCCGCCGGTCGTTAATCGCGTTGTATTTATCCAGGAAATGATCGATCAGCCGCGGAATATCCTCGCGCCGGTTCCGCAGCGGCGGCAGATAAATGCACACCACATTCAATCGGTAAAACAAGTCTTCCCGGAAGTTCCCCTTGGCCACCTCTTCCTGCAAATCCACATTGGTCGCCGCGATCACGCGCACGTCCACCTTCATGGTCTGCGTATCGCCGACGCGCTCAAACTCCCGCTCCTGCAACACGCGCAGCAGTTTCACCTGCAGCGGCGGATCCATGGTCCCGATCTCATCGAGAAAAATCGACCCCTGGTTGGCTGCCTCAAAACGCCCCTCTTTGTCGCGAATCGCGCCGGTAAACGACCCCTTCACATGCCCGAACAGTTCGCTTTCCAAAAGCGTGCTGGTCATCGCTCCGCAATTGACGCGAATAAACGGCTTATCCCGCCGCGGCGAATTGTGGTGAATCGCCTTGGCAATCATCTCCTTGCCGGTCCCCGTCTCCCCCAGCAGCAGCACCGTCGCCCGGCTGTTGGCCACCTGCCCGACCGTCGCAAACACGTCATGCATGGCCGGCGAATCGCCAATGATGTTCTCAAACCGATACCGGTCGCGCACCTGTGCCCGGAGCTGCGCGTTCTCCTCCAGCAACTGATCCTTCTGCCGCATCACCATCCGGTTGATCTGGATGGCCTGCGCCAAGAACGCCGCCACAATATTCAGGAAGACCAGGTCGTTCTGCAGGTCGTCTTCACTCACAAACGGCTTGTCCACCGACAGCGCCCCCGCTGTCCGCGATTCGATCTTGATCGGCACACACAAAAAGCTAATCGCCTCATTGGCCATCTCAGTCGTCAGCCGACCCGTCCGGTTCAAAAAGTCCGGCTCGCTGCGAACGTCTGGAATCAACCGCGGTCGCCCCGTGGCCACGACATTGCCGGTAATCCCCTCTCCTAGCGCATACTTGCCACGATCTATCTCTTCCTGAGTTAATCCCACTGCTGCTTCTGTGCGCAGCCGCCCCGTCGACTCATCCAATAAAACCAACGACCCTCGGCGCATATTTAGCTTGTCGGAAATGATTTGCATCATTTTTGCAAACGCGTCACCCAGTTCCAGCGTGGAGGAAAGAATCTGCCCGATCTCTGTCAGTATAGCCAGTTCCCCCTCACCATACGGCTTCATTGCTTTAGAAATAGGCGTATCAACATCCGGCATGACTATAAGTTACGCACATATTGTCATGAAGTCAAACTTTTCCCTCCCCCGCGACGGCGCCGCGCGCAACGCCCATTCACAATAAAATGGAATCTGGCCGATATCATATGACGGAACCACGGCAGTAGTTGAAGAAGGTGTGCACCTGTCAGGCCGTTTTTGCGTGGACGGCTGCATTTCAGGGAAGGTTCGGAATGTCCGGCCTTACGGTCATCGCGGTACTCGCGGCGAGCTTGGCCACCCTATCCTGCGCCATCCTCATCCGCCGCATTATTGTGCAGCGCCGCTCACATTTGCAATCCCTCCAGGAACGCGCCCTGACCATTAATCGCCTCCTCGCCTTCTCCCAGACCATCCAGGGTGCCGGCCGCATCGAACAAATCTACCCCACGCTTTGCCATTACCTCCGCATGGAGCTGAACTTAGCCGGCATCGCCATCCTTACCCATGACGCGGACGCCATCCCCGCCACCGCCCTCGCCGCCGCCTGGCCTGACAGCCTTGTCACCGGTCCCGCCAGCGTCGCCGACCTCGAATCCTCCCAATGCCCTTGCCTGAGGCAAAGCCTCCCCTGGCAATTTCAGCCGGGAGCGTCGCCGGTGCGCTGCGGACTCGACGCCTCCCTTCGCCTGCCGCCGTCACACCCGGCTTTCTGCATTCCCTTCAACTTCGGCCGCCAGGCGCGCGTCGTCGTCCACATGCTCCTCCCCATCGGCCAGGAATGGACCGAGCCGCGCCGGCAGATCGCCCAGGCCTACGTCAACTCCGCCCAGGCCGCCGTCTCCGCCCTTCATCTCCTCTCCGAAGCCGAACGCCAAAGCATGACCGACGCCCTCACCGGCCTGTACAACCGCCGCTCCCTCGATCAGCTTCTTATCCGCGAAGTCGCCCTCGCCGAGCGCCATGGCCATCCCCTGGCGGTTGTGATGGTCGATATCGACTACTTCAAGGCCATCAACGACGCCCACGGCCACGCCGCCGGCGACCACATGCTCAAGTCCTTCGCCGACTGCGTCCGCATCACCCTCCGCAAAACCGACCTCGCCTTCCGCTACGGCGGCGACGAATTCGTCATCGCCCTCCCCCAGACCACCATCGCCCAGGCCGAGCAGGTCATGAACAAACTCCGCCAGGCCTTCGGCGCCGTCGATTTCTCCCACGCCATCACCCGCCTCCAAACCGCCCCCACCCTCAGCATGGGCGTCACCGAACGCTCCGCCGCCACCAACGTCCTGACCATGTCCCAACTCCTCTCCTCCGCCGACCAGGCCCTCTACGCCGCCAAAAACGGCAGCCGGAATTGCACGAAGGTGTATGAGCCGACGAAGGCGGCGTAGCATCGTGCTGCTCCTAGGTAAGACTGTGTGCAATATTCCAACGAATCTCGCGATGGGCGGCGGGTACTCGACTCTTGGGTGAGCAAAAAACGGTGACTGTCCCATGCGGCCCGAGGGCGATTAAACGGCCGGGCGCTGCTTTCGGCGAAGCAATCCTGCGGCAGCGACTGCCAATAACGCAAGCGAATTGGGTTCTGGAAGCTCGGCAATACGGAAACCAGTCACCGAGGCGTAAGTTGAACCCGGGCTCGCGAAAAGATTGTCGGATTCCAGATAACTTACTCCGACGTTAAAAGCGGCGCCTCCGATCACCCGCTCATTAGTATTGACCTCGGTCTCGTCCCACTGCGACACATCGCCCCCCATATCGAACGTGCCATATGGGCCTGGACTGTCCACAAATGCGCCTACAGGGGTCAAGCCGTTCAAGGGATCGGTAAGGCCTAAAACGGGGTCAAGGAAGTTCGCGTTATTATCTCCAGTCGCACTGAGGACGTTGCTCGGTGGTGTGTCGCTTTGCGTGGGGTAGAGCCAGTATCCGGCGTTCGTCGAACCGCCTTTGTAGAAGGCTGCTTTGTACCATTCATTTTGGGTCGGAATTACGTACCTGGCACTCGAAGAGCGTGTCACGGCCGCGAGTTGCTGATCGGTAAGAGCGCCATTGAGCGCATAGGAGCCGTCCTCGGTTGTCGAGGCGTTCTCCGCGCCGGTTGCCGGCTGGCCGTTCGCCAACCAATTGCAGAACCGGGCCGCGTCGCCCCAGGTCACCTCATTGACCGGGAAATTTGCGTCCCCGGCTACTACGCTGTAGGAGTAAGTCCCCGGGTTTCCCGTCCGAACGATGCCGCAAGCCGCAAACCCGCTTGCGGGGTTCATATTGAGGTCATAAAGCCCATATGGGTCCGTCGTCGCCACCGCATTAAGGAATTCGGTATACTCCCCGGCGGTGATATCGCACTCGCCCATTTGAAAGGTATACGGCACCGACCCCAGGCCATTGGTATCCGGCGCATTCCCCGGGTCGCCCACGGTGACGAATTGAACGCTGACTTGCCCCGCCGGCATGTTAAAAACGTCGGCAGACGCTATGGGCGCGCCAAGCCCCGAAATGCCAATGACAATGCAACAACGGAACCGCCTGGCGTGCTTTCCCAAGATGCCCATAGCCTCACCTCTCTCCAAAAATGCGTCCCGGAGTAAAAAAAGCCGCACAAGGCAGCCTCACCGCCGGGAGCTATGAAAGAAGGACCAACGCCATGACACCGCGAACTGTACTTGCAGTTTATCGAAGTCCAGGAGATTCTGCAAGAAAAAATTTCGCGGAAAATTTTTTCGAAGGAGATCGCGCGCCGTCATTACCACCCCAGGCCGGTCGCGCGAAGGCGAAAGTCGAGCCAGGACGGCCCGTCACTTGTCACCCTCTCACCTTGTCATCTTGTCACCCTGTCACCTTCTCACCTTGTCACCCGCCTCCTCCTCAGTCCTCGCCCCTCAGTCCTCAGTCCTTTCCCGCACGGGTTCGACACCCGCACGGGTTCGACTGTGCCCCGCGCCTGCCGTAAGATACCCTGCCATGACCATGACCACCCGTCCCGTGGAACAGGGTAAGCCGTTCGAACGAGGCGAAACTGTGGTCGGAAAGTTGGTGGAGGCGACAATATGACCGTCAAAGCAATCTATGAGAATGGTCTCTTCCGGCCCATTAAGCCCGTGAAGCTCCCGGAGAACGCTGAAGTCGAAATCGTCCTTCCCGAGGAGCTGGCGACTGAGGACATTGTGCGCCGCGACCAGGGACGCGAAGCCATTATGGAAATCCTCTCGCGCCGATTTCGGAGCGGTCAGACTGACCTCGCGGCGCGGCATAACGAACATCAGCCATGAACATCGTTTTCCTGGACACCGTCGGGCTGATCGCGTTGTGGGATGAGACCGACCAATGGAACGAGCCCGCCGCCGCCGCGATGAAATCGATTGGCACACCTGGTACACAATTCATAACGACCCCATATATCCTTCTCGAATGCGCCAACGCCCTGGCAAGAACATCTTTTCGAGCGGATGTCTCTCAGTTCCGCGAACGCCTTCGTCAGCAAAATGATCTAAT
>JBEKYH010000237.1:0-7689 GCA_049511115.1 Tepidisphaeraceae bacterium
GTAGAGAGTAGAAGGTAGATGCTCGCCCCGCCTCCCTACTCCCCATCTACTCTCCACTTTCTACTGTTCTACTCTCTCGCGGCAATGCCGCGTCCCCGTCCTCCTCAGTCCTCAGTCCTCGGCCCTTAGTCCTCCGTCCCATTGCCGTGTAAAATGCTCCCATGACCACCCAACCCCCGCTCTCCCCATCCGGTCCCCAAACCGACCGTCTCACCGCCAAAGGCCAACACTCCCCCTTCTGGCAGCACGCGCATCTCTACTTCGACCGCGTCTACCAGACCATGAACCTCGACCCGACCTGGCGGGCCGTCCTCGCTTCGCCCAAGCGGGTGCTGACTGTTTCCTGCCCCGTGCGGATGGACGACGGCACCATTCAGGTATTCACGGGCTACCGCGCCCAGCATTCCAACGCCCGCGGCCCGTTCAAAGGCGGCATCCGCTATGACCCGTCGGTCGATCGCGATGAGGTCATGGCACTGGCCATGCTCCAGACCTGGAAAAACGCCCTGGTCGATCTCCCCTTCGGCGGCGCCAAGGGCGGCGTGGTCTGCAATCCGCGCACGCTGTCGCTCGCCGAAAAGGAACGCCTCACGCGCCGCTACACGATTGAGATCATGCCCATCATCGGCCCCAACGAGGACATCCCCGCCCCCGACGCCGGCACCGACGGGCAGGTCATGAGCTGGTTCCTCGACACCTACAGCATGATGGTCGGCCACCAGGTCCTCGGCGTCGTCACCGGCAAACCCGTCTCGCTCGGCGGCAGCGTCGGCCGCGAGGAAGCCACCGGGCGCGGCGTGATGAACATCCTCCGCAAATTCCTCGCCACGCAAAACAAAACCATCGAGGGAACGCGCATCGCCGTCCAGGGCTTCGGCAACGTCGGCTTTCACACCGCCCGGCTGCTCGAAGAGCGCGGCGCGACCATCGTCGCCATCAGTGAGCGTGCCAGCGGCGTGCACAGCGAAAAGGGAATCGACGTAGACGCCCTGGGCCGCTTTTACCGCGAGAATGGCAGCCTCAATGATTATCCCGACGCCGACGCCGTGACCAATGATGAGCTGCTCGCCTGCGATTGAGATGTGCTGATTCCCGCCGCGTTGGAAGGGACGGTGGATGTCCAATCCGCCGAGAAAATTCAGGCCCACACGCTCGTTGAAGCCGCCAACGGCCCGACGACGCCGGCCGCCGACGAGATTCTGCGCGATAAGGGCGTTACCATCCTCCCCGACATCCTCGCCAACGCCGGCGGAGTGACGGTGAGTTATTTTGAATGGGTGCAGGGGTTGCAAAATTATTTCTGGGACTTAAAGCAGGTGCAGGACCAGTTGCAGAAGGTGATGGAAAAGGCTTTCGACGCCGTCAACGCCAAGGCCGACGCCGCCGACTGTGACTATCGAACGGCCGCCTATACAATCGCGATTTCCAGCGTCGCCGAGTCGTGCCGGATGAAGGGTTTGTTTCCGTGAAATTTGTTCTCTTGAAAGAGGATTTATGCGCGCCTGTGTGACCGGACAAGTTGGTGTGGACAAAGGCCCTTACCTGGAACAGGTCAAAGCCCTGGCCATTTCCCGCGGCCTCGATTTGGAAGTCTGCCACGTTGGCCAGATGATGTACCGCGAAGCGCCCGACGTCCCCGCCGGGCGCATTCTGAATTTGCCCATCACGCGATTGAACGCCCTGCGCCGCGCCGTTTTCAAGGAAATCCAAAGCATCTCGCAGCGCCACGAGCACGTCATCCTCAACACTCACGCCACCTTCCGCTGGCGGCATGGCCTTTTCTCCGCGTTCGATTTTGACCAGATAAAACATTTTGAGGCCGATTGCTACATCACGTTGATCGACAACGTCGAAACCATCCATCAGCGGCTGCTGCGCGAGCATGACATCGACCATTCGCTGAAGGACATTCTCGTCTGGCGCGAGGAGGAGATTCTCGCCACCGAGATCATCGCCAACATCACCCGCGGCCACGGGCATTTCTTCCTCCTCAGCCGCGGCCGCGCCACGCCGACGGTGCAGACCGCGTCGCGCCTGCTGTTTGAACCCAATCGCAAAAAAGTCTACCTCTCCTTCCCCATGAGCCACGTGGCCGATCTTCCAGATACGCTGGCGCAGATCGACGCTTTTAAGGAGCAGATCAACGCCAAACTCACCAGCTTCGACCCCGGCGAGGTGGACGAGTTTGTCCTGCAGGCCCGCGCCTTGGCGGCTCTGGCCGACGGCCGCACCACGATAGAAGTCACCAGTTGCGAAGGCCCGATCACCTTGAAGGCCGCCGACGTGGCCCAGGTCAGCGGCGACATCATGGGCCAGATTTACGCGCGCGATTTCAAGATGATCGATCAGTCCGACATGATCGTGAGCCTCATCCCCGAATTAGCCAACGGCAAACCCGCCATCTCCAGCGGCGTGGAGCGTGAACTCCACCACGCCTTCGAAGGCGGCAAAGAGGTCTACGTCGTCTGGGCCTGCACCGCGACCCCCAGCCCCTTCATCACCGAAACCGCCACCCGCGTCTTCAAGAGCACGCAGGAGGCGATCGAGTATTTTCGGCAGCGCGGGTATATCGAGTAATCGAACCGCCGCCGAGGGCGGTAGTGACAACGTGAGGCAGCGAAGAGACCACAGTTCTCTTCACCTTGTCACCTTGTTACCTTGTTACCTTGTCACCTTGTCAGCCCCCCCGCGGCCGTGTTTTAATCCCCAAAGCCCCAATTGCAGATTTTTCATTAAAATTAACTTGTATGGAGGCAGGATCATGCTAGATTGGCGATTGGGAGCGAAATGGGAAGGTTGCAGGCAAACAGATCGCGCTCGCGCCGGCGGCTGGCGATCGCTGTGCTGGCAGTAGAGGCATTGGGCGCGGGACAAGTCTCCGGGCAGATTCTAAACTATCAAACCGACCAGGTAATCCCCGGCACGCAAGGCATCACGCCCGGGCCAGGGATCGATTTGAGCGGGTGGAATTCGCCGGGGCATGAACTTGAATATGCGCTGCTGGGATCGGACGCATCCGTCTACGCGGGGCAAACGTTCAACCTCACGAACGCATCTTTCGCTGGCTCCGATCTGTCCTACGCTGTGCTGGGCTCAACCAACTTGACTGACGCAAACTTCACTGGCGCAACTATCCAATCGGCTTCCTTTTCATCGAATTCCAGCCTAACGGCCAATCAGATTTACAGCAGCGCCAGTTACGCCGCCGGCAATCTGACTGGCATGGACTTGTCGGAGGATAACCTAGCAGGCTGGAACTTCGCCAACCAGAATCTTTCCAACGCCAATCTCCTGGATGCGACCCTTGAGAACGCCAGTTTTGCGGGCGCAACCGTCACTGGCGTGAACTTTGAGGGAGGGCGGCTCACGTCCAGCCAACTCTACAGCACCGCCAGCTACGCCGCCGGGAATCTGACCGGTATCCAACTTCAGGACACTAATTTTGCCGGTTGGAGTTTCGCGAATCAGACTATAAAAGGGATGGATTTCGGCTATGGAAGTGGACTCACCGCTGCGCAAATCTACAACACCGCCAGCTATGCAAACAAGGATCTGACCGGCGTTGGATTTGAGGACGATTCTCTATTCGGCTGGAGCTTTGCAAATCAGAACCTTACCAATGCCGACCTTTATCTGGCCAACTTGACCGCAGCTAACTTTACCGGCGCAGTCATAAACGGCGCAGACCTCGACCTCGCGACCGGTTTTGGGGCAAGCCAACTCTATAGCACTGCGAGCTACGCCAGCGAGAATCTGTCTGGCATCGATCTTGAATATTATAATCTGTCGGGCTGGAGCTTTGCGAACCAGAATCTCACCAGGGCAGGTTTCGGTGGCTCGAACCTTATAAATTGCAATTTCAGTGGTGCGATCATTAATGGAGCAGGTTTTTCGTGTGGTTCTAACGGACTTAGCAGCAGTCAGCTTTACAGTACGGCCAGCTATGCTGTCGGAAACCTGACCAGCATTCATCTATCCGGGGACATGACCGGCTGGGACTTTTCGAACGAGAACCTTAGTGGGTCTTTCATACAATCTGCGATCCTGACCAATGCAAACTTCACCAATGCCAACTTTACCGATGCCAGACTTTCGTATTCGACGCTCACCAGTGCAAACATCACGAATGGGAACCTAACCAATGCCTTTGTTTCGTATGCAACGCTGACGGGTGCCAATCTTACTGGTGCAAATCTTACTGGTGCCCAGTTCGGATCATCGACCTTAACAAACGACCTACTCACCGGCGCAACTGTCAGTAGCGCAAACTTCGACAGCACCACCGGCTTTATCGCCGGCCAACTCTACAGCACGGCCAGCTATGCTAATAAAAACCTGACGGGGATCAGGCTTGATGAGGACAATTTGTCGGGCTGGAACTTTGCGGACCAGAACCTCACGAGCGCGGGTCTGGGTTCCTCTACGCTAACGAACGCCGACTTCACCAACGCCAATCTCACGGGGGCGAACCTTTCTTTTTCTCCATTGACCAACGCAAACTTTTCGGGGGCAATTGTCAAAGGCGCAGCATTCGATTCTAGCTCCTTGACAGCTACCCAGCTTCAGGCAACTGCCAGCTTTGCCGACCGAGATTTGGGCGGCGTTTCATTTCAGGCTGACAACATGTCCGGGTGGAACTTTGCGAGCCAGAACCTAAGCAACGCCGAATTTGATAATTCAAATCTATCCAACGCCATCTTTACAAATGCCAATCTGTCAAATGCCTCATTCGTGTGCTACCTTGCCGGAGCCGACCTTGCCGGCGCTAATCTGGTCAATGCGCAATTTCCTTTCGCGAATCTGTCCGATGCCGATCTTCGCGGCGCAACCGGCTGGTCGCCCACCACAAGCACGTTCGACCAGAACACCATCCATCCCGACGGCTCAATCCAAAGCTTGGCGTTGCAGGCCAACGAAATGCTCATCATCAGAAACAACGCGATTCCCGTCACGGTCCAAACAACCGCCACCTTCGACCCCGCTTCCACCCTGCAATTCCAACTGGATCAAAACTGGACTTCCCCAGTCGGCTTTGCCGCCAGCGTAACTCCCGCGTTGAACGGCACGCTGGACCTCGAATTCGCCTCCGACGTCGCCCCTGGCAGCCTCCTTGGAACTTCGTTCCAACTCTTCAACTTCAATGCCCCACTCGCCGCCGGCAACCAATTCGCCGCGACCACCACCACCCCCGGCTACACGTTCAACCTCTCCAACCTCTACACGACCGGCTCAGTAACGCTGGTCGGCGTGCCTGCCCTGACCGTCGGCACCGCCATAACGCCTGCGACAATGCAACTGCCAAACGGCGCCGGGCCGATGACTGCAACATCTTTGACCATCAATCCCGGCTCGACGTTGGACATTACGAACAACTCATTGGCCATCAACTACGCTCCCGGTAACAGCCCTGCCGTGACGATCCGGCAGTTGCTCGCCAGCGGTTACGCCAACAACACCTGGCTCGGCACAGGAATAGACAGCAGCGTGGCGGCGTTGAATCCAGGTCGATATGCCGTCGGCTACGCCGATGGAAACGTCGACCAAGGCACGGCGGCCGGCGCCAATCAGGTGCTTGTTGAGTACACTCTGGCCGGCGATGGGAATTTGGATGGAACGGTCAACTTCGCGGATTTGCTCGTCGTCGCGCAAAACTTCAATCACACGCTCGACACCCACGGCGACCCGATCGATTGGGCCGACGGCGACTTCAATTACGACGGCGTGGTCAACTTCGCTGACTTGCTGCTGGTCGCGCAGAATTTCAACCAGAGCCTCGGCGCCGGCCAACTTAATCAACTCCCTGGATCATTCAGCGCGGCGTGGACTCTAGCGCTGGCCGATGTGCGGGAAGCTGACAGCAACAACGTGCCCGAACCCGCCTCAGCAACGCTCCTGGCCATCGGCGCCGCATCACTCCTTGCTCGCCGCCGCAAACGGCAATAACGACCACGCGGCCGGCGGCCGAGAAGGTAGCGGGGTAGTAAGTCCAAAGCAGACCAGCGAGTCGAGAGTCGAGAGCCCCCTCCCCGGCCCCTTCCCGCCTCTCCCCCGGAAATACCGGGGGCGGGGAAAGGGCGCTGGCGATGTGTAAGCGGTTGGGCTGTCGCTTGGGGGGCGTCCTTGCTCACGGGCACGGCGAGCCTTAGGATTCCGGCCATGCCAAAGGCCTGTTTTTTCTGCGGGCTCGCGGGACTGGTGTTGGTGTCGGCACTGTGGGCGCGGCAGGGGGATGTGCGCCTGGTGAATGGGACCATCGTCAGCGGCGATGTGAATGACAACGATCCGAACCAGGTGGTGGTGACGCTGCATGGCGCGCAGGAGATCATCCAGCGCGACAACGTCGATTCCATTGAATATTTTGACGGCCCGGACGATGAATTCACCAGCCGCCTGTCCAAGCTGGGCGCGCGGGATGTGCCGGGGCGGCTGGACTTGGCGCGATGGGCGGCGGATGAGCGGCGGTTTGATCTGGCCAAAAGCGCGGTGACCGACGCGCTGGCGATTGACCCATCGAGCGCGGCGGCGAAAGAATTGATGCGCACGATCATCTACCGGTCAGGCCTGACGACCGGGGCGGCGGAAGCGACGACGCGCCCGACCGCGACCCAGCCGGCCATTCAGCGATCGTACCTGACGCTCGATCAAATCAACCTGATTCGCCAGCTTGAGATGAAGCCGGACGACGCATTTGCGGTCACCTTCACGCATGACGTGCGGCGGCGCTATCTGGAGTCGGGGCTGATCGACGCGCAGCAGTTTTACAACCTGAGTCCCGACGAGCAGGCGCGGGAGATTCTGACGCGCGGCGCGCCGGCGCTTGCGGCCGATGTGCGGATCACCGGTGATCCGGCGTCGATGGAATTTTACCGGAGGCAGATTCAGCCCATGCTCATGGGCGGTTGTGCGATCAGCGGATGCCACAATACCGTGGCGGCCGCGGGCGGGTTTGCGCTGTACGGCGGGGATGTCTCGCCACAGGCGTGGTACACAAATTTTTACCTGATCCAGACGCATGTGACCCCGCCTGCAGAGCCAGGCGCCGCGCCGCGGCTCATGATCGACCGGACCTATCCGGAGAAATCGCTGCTGGCGGAGTATGGACTGCCGCGGAAGCAGGCGAATTCGCCGCATCCCGCCGGCGCGGAATTTCGCCCGATTTTTCTGGGGCGGAATGATGAGAGGTATTTGACGATGATCCGCTGGATCGGCAGCATGCTTAAACCCGACGCGGGAAGTTATGGGGGGATTGGGTATGAGCCGCCTTGGGGGAGGGGAGGGGGTGACAAGGTGACAAGGTGACAAGGTGA
Organism: Tepidisphaeraceae bacterium; assembly: GCA_049511115.1. Taxonomy (GTDB): domain Bacteria; phylum Planctomycetota; class Phycisphaerae; order Tepidisphaerales; family Tepidisphaeraceae; genus JBEKYH01. Next base: position 7,308 of record JBEKYH010000237.1, read on the forward strand.
GGGGGTGACAATCGTGAGGGGGTGAGGGGTTAGATGCAGCCGGTGCAGTTTTTATATTTGCTGATTTTGTTGACGCTGGCGGCGGCGGCGCTGCATCGGTTGTCGGGGGCGCGGCGCTGTCGGGAGTTGCGGCGGTTGGCGCGGGAGTTGGGGATGCAGTATGTGACGGTAGATCGGTTTGGGTTGAAGGCCAAGGTCGCGGGGCAGTTGCCCGTCGCGGGGGCGACCGAGGCGCGGGTGAGCGATGTGATGTATGTCACCGAGGGGGAGCGGCGACGGTACGTGTTTACCTGCGAGTTTGGAGTCGGAGTGGTTTTTGCGCAACGGCGCAAGAGGCGGGTGCTGGGGTTTGAGGAGGGTATAAGTGGCGTGGGATTGAGCG
>JBEKYH010000238.1:0-7686 GCA_049511115.1 Tepidisphaeraceae bacterium
CGCCGGCTGGGTGTACCAGAGCTTAAGGTCGGCCCCGCGCGCTGGAGCGAGTGTGATCGAGCCGGCCGCAACAAATGCCACAACGCTAAGCAATAAAATGCGCAATTGGCGTAAATTCACGTGAACCCCAACTGGGAAAGGGCCGCGCGCCATTCAACATAGAAGTACGGCACGGCCAGGGACTCGTGGAGCCGCTTCAAATCGGCATGAAATTTTTCGTATTGGTCGTGTTGCCAGTCGTTGGAGGAACTGTCGCAGAAAAACAACCGGCAGCCCATCGGGCGGATGGTGTGGACAGTGCAGAGCCGGGAGGACTGGAAGGGGCAGGATTTACCATCCCATGCGGCAGGCGCTTCTTCTGGTCCCCTCTCCCTGTACGCAGGGAGAGGGCTAGGGTGAGGGTGCATTTTTGTTTCGGCAATGCTATTTGGCCTGTCCGAAGAACGCTCACCCCGACCCTCTCCCTCAGTAGATGGAGAGGGGGAAATGCGCTCGCGAGGGCGAGCCTGATAATCGTGAAAGAACTTGGCCAATTCTAAAGTGGTGACATAAAGCCGATGCCCGTACTCATCGAAATGACAGCATTTCCCCGACAGCACACAAATTGGTTTGCGGCGGGCGATCTCCGTGCCGACGGATTCGTAAAGGCCGGCCACCGCCGTTCGCACCGCCGTGCGAGTGGACGCTTCGATGACGGCCGTCGCCAGTTCGCCCGTTTCCATGAGTTGACTCACGCCGATTTGCGCCCAAGGCCTCGGACTCGCCTCACGCCAGACGGCCAAAGAGCGTGAGGCTCCTGGCGTCTACGATCTTTATATCAATCAGTTGCCCTTTGAGCGAGACCGGGGCGTCAAACACCACCACCTGATCCCCGCGCGTCCGCCCGACGAGTTGCATCTCGGCAACCACCGCAGCGGTAGTCGCAGACGCTCGTCCACCCTGATTTTCCCAACCCAGTTCAACCGTCGCCCCGGCCGGCTTGCGCGAGATGAGCTTGCTCTCTCCCTCGACAATCACCTGCACGGTCTTGCCCACCATTTTGCGGTTTTCCTCGGCCGATATCTCCTGCTGGACGGCGAGAAGATCATTGTTGCGCTGCCGCTTAACTTCATCGGGAACGTCATCCTCAAATCGGTCAATCGCCGTCGTCCCGGGGCGAGGCGAATATTTGAAGATAAAGCTGTTCTTGAACCGGCAGTGGCGCAGCAACTCGACGGTCTGGGCAAATTCCTCGTCGGTCTCCGTCGGAAACCCGACAATGAAATCGCTGGCGATGCAGACATCCGGCATATACGCGCGGGCCCGGTCAATAAAATCGCGATACGCCCCGGCGGTATACCCGCGATTCATCAGGCGCAGAATGCGATCGCTCCCGTGCTGGGCGGGCACGTGCAGATACCGGCAAATGCGCGGGCAGTCGCGCATGGCCTGCAGCGCCTGGTCGGTAAAGTCGCGCGGAAAGCTGGTCACAAACCGCAAGCGCGGAAGCTGCGGCACGGCTTCGTGAATCTGATAAAGCAATTCGGCAAACGTCGTGGTCCGGCCGTCGCCGTGCGCAAAGGCATAGTGATTGATGGTCTGCCCGAGGAGCGTGACCTCCTTCACCCCGGCGTCGGCCAGCTTGCGGACCTCGTCGATGATGTTTTGTGGGGGCCGATGCACTTCGGGCCCGCGCGTATACGGCACCACGCAATACGTGCAGAATTTATTGCATCCGCGCGTGATGCGCACATAAGCCTGCGCCACATCGTCGGCCGGCGAAATCGCCCGGGACAGGTCGAGCAATTCCAGCGTATCCTCGGCCGCCGCAAGAGTCGCCGAGCGTCGCGAGCCGTTCTTTCCCATGAGAGCGACTTGTCGCTGCGAGGGGCCGCTGTTGAGCATCGCGTTATGGAGGAGACTGGGAAGTTTATCGAGTTCGCTCGGCCCGCACAGGATGTCAACGTAAGGATGCCGCTTGAACAGATTGACGCCGTCGCGCTCGGCGAGACAGCCAATCACGCCGATGATGAGGCCGGGGTCCGCCACCTTGCGGGGACGGAGTTCGCCAAGCCGCGACCAGACTTTCTGCTCGGCATGTTCGCGCACGGAGCAGGTGTTGTAAATGATCACATCCGCGTCATCGCGCTCCGCCACCGTCTCATACCCCTGGGCAAGAAGCTGGCCGAGAACGAGCTCGCTATCGAGCACGTTCATCTGGCAGCCGAAGGTTTCGAGGTAGAGTTTGCGGCGCATACATATTGGCAATTCAGGCGTTATAAAATTCTTCGTCTGAGACCCCGTCATCCGCGGTCAGCTTGAATTTCTTTCGGCAACCGCGAACATACCATTGTTGTACATCTTTTTGATGGGGAATGGGATACGAAAACACGCCTCCGTCCATGCGTTTCCAGAATGATCCGTGGGAGCCCTTTCCTTTGCCTGGGTCCCATTCAATGCCAAAGGATTTGAGAATTCTACGAAGTTCCCGGAATTTCAGGGTTTTGTCGGCCATCCAGCAGCCAATTTAGCAGACGGCGCGTCGGGCCGTGTACTCCCTGGTCTCGGTGACGCCGACCCCGACGTCCTCACGAGCTGGCTCTTTCTGCTTTCCCTGCTCGACCACCAGCATGCCGCGCACGATGTCACGCCCCGCCGCGAACATTCCAAAGAATTTCCCGTCTGCCGGCTGAAAGATGTTGGCGCGGTTGTCGTGCTTAATGCTCATGCGGAGTTGTTCAGCAATCGCCTCGTTGAGTAGCGCAAATGCGGCGGCCTTGTCCTTGCCGTGCCCCATGACATCCATCTCCAGGCAATGGGCAACCCAAAGACCGTCCTCCCTGTAGAAAACGACACGTAGACCCAGGCGGAGTTGGTCGATCTTTTGATTCATAACCGCTATCGCGAGCCTCCACTTGCTGCAATCGTCAACTGTATGTGCGGCCGTTTATGCTTGCAAGCAATATGCTTTCGTCAAATATAATCGCATATAATTGCAATCCGATCGTCGCAAAATCGCGAACGCAATCGCCATCCTCAACGGTGTGTAGCGGTGTAGAAAAGCAGCACCGACCCCAGGACGACAGCGCCAAAAAAGACCCAAATGGCGGTTAAATACTCTGGCTGATCCCAGGAACCCAGCGTGGGAGAGGTCTTACCCCGCCGTCTCCGGAATTCCGCGACGGGCACAATTCCCGCGAGAAGCGTGAGCGGCAGAACCAATGCGGATTGCACCCAGAAGTCGGTGCGATCGTCGCCCGAATTCCGGGCAGACAATTGCATCGCACTGCCAGCGAATATGGCGACGAAGGGAATCCAGACCATCAGAATTGTGATTTGTGCGATGGCGTACCGGCGCCTCATTCTGTTGGCTCGCATGAACATACTTGTAAGGAACAGACCGATGATTGCGAATGGGTAGCCCAGAAACAGAATGGCGCCGAGCGAATGATCATCTATCAGCCACTTAATGCAATTGAACGAAAGGATAATAATGAAAGGGGCGCCAAGGGCGTAGAAAATTCCCCAGAAGATGCCCCGGGCGGCGGGCGACAGAATCTCATTCGGGTCGGCGCCCGGCTCGGAGACGGAGATTTCGGGGTGAAGGGTCACTTAAACACACAATGGGGCAAGAGCCGCTTGTCACTCTATATTACCACCAAGCTGGCGGGCGTAATCCTCCCTCTTTCTCCGCGTCCTCCGCGCCTCCGCGGTTCACTGAATTTACCGCTGCTCATGGGGTTGGCTTTTCCCCATCCGCCTTATCATCGGCAGGCTTTTCATCGGTCGCTGGCGGAACAACATCATCCGCATCAATCTTCGCCATCGCCACCAGCTTATCCCCGTCATCCAGCTTAATGAGCCGCACGCCCTGCGCATCCCGCCCTGTCTGGCGGATTTCGGCAACTTTCGTGCGAATCAAGATTCCTTTTTCGGTGATCAGCATCACCTCATCGGATTCACTGACCAGTTTCATCTCCACGACCTGGCCGTTGCGCTCGTTGGCGTCGATGTTGATTACGCCGCGCGTGCCGCGTCCTTTGACGGGGTATTCCTCAAGCGGAGTGCGCTTGCCGTAGCCGTGGACGCAAGCGGTCAGGATTTGCAGCGATGACGCGGCGGTTGGGGACGCAGGCGTTTCGCCCGTCGCCGGCACCGCGCCTTCCGCCACTACGGCCGGCGTGGCCGCCGCGACCGCTTCGGGCGCCACCAGCATGGCGACCACTTCGTCGCCTTCGCGCTTAAACCTCGCCCCGGTCACGCCGCCGGCGGGTCGGCCCATGGCGCGGACTTCGTCTTCGTCGAAGCGGATGGCCAGCCCCAGCTTGGTACCCAGGATCACCTGGTCCTTGCCGTTGGTGATCTCGACGCCGATGAGCTGGTCGTTGTCTTCCAGGCCGATGGCGATGATGCCGTTGGAACGGATATTCCCGTAAGCCCCCAGGGCGGTTTTCTTCACGACGCCTTTTTGCGTCGCAAACATCAGGAACTGCTCACCCTTCGAGAAATCCTCAACCGCCAAAACATTGGCGATTTTTTCGCCGGTTTGGAATTCCAGCAGATTGGCCACCGCGCGCCCCTGGCTGGTGCGGCTCATCTCCGGCACATCGTAAACCCGCCGCGCGTAGACTCGCCCCTGATTGGTGAAAAACAGCAAGTGATCGTGCGTGTTGGCCACGAACAGATGCTGCACGAAATCTCCCTCTTTCGATTCCGTCCCCTTGATCCCGCGTCCCCCGCGGCTCTGGCTCCGGTACGTATCGACCGGCAGGCGCTTGATGTACCCCTCGTGGCTCACCGTCACCACGACCTCTTCGCGGGCGATGAGCGATTCCATATTGAAATCGCCGGCCGCTCCGGTGATTTCGGTGCGACGGTCGTCGCCGTACTTTTCCTTCATCTCGTAGATGTCTTCGCGGATAATGTCCAGCACCATCGCCGGGTCGGCCAGAATTGCCTCGTAGCCTTCGATCTCCTCGATGACCGAGGCATATTCGCCGACGAGTTTTTCCAGTTCCAAACCCACGAGCTGAATGAGCTGCAACCGCCCGATGGCTTCCGCCTGCACCTGCGTGAGCCGCACCGGCTTGAGCGCGGCGCGATCAAAAAGCGCCTTGGGAATCTTCGCCGCCGCTGGATGATCCGGTGCGATGCGAAAGGCCCGCTCGCGCAATTTGCCGATGGCTTCGTCGCGCGTCTTGCTCGAACGGATCAGACGCACGACTTCGTCGATATCGCAGACCGCGAATATCTGCCCCTCGAGAATATGGGCCCGCTGCTGCGCCTTTTTGAGCAAAAACCGCGTGCGGCGGACGATCACCTCGCGCCGATGCTCGATGAAATGCTGGATCAGTTCCTTCAGCCCCATCGTGCGCGGCTGGCGATTTACCAGCGCCGTATTAATCATGCTCACCGTGATCTGGCACGGCGTAAACTCATACAACTGGTTGATGACCACCTGCGGATCGGCGTCACGCTTCAGGTCCACGACGATGCGCACCTCATGCTCGCGCCCCGATTCGTCGTTGATTGCCGACACATCTTTGATCCGGTCATTTTTCACGGCCTCGGCGACCGCCTCGACAATCGCGCGGCGAACCGTGCCGTAACAAATCTGCTCGACGATGACCGACTTGCGCCCGTTCTTCTGTTCCTCGACCGACAGCTTGGCCCGGAGCATGAGCCGCCCCCGGCCCGAGGTGTAGGCGTCGATGATTCCCTGCCGGCCGCAGATCACGCCGCCGGTCGGAAAATCCGGTCCCGGCACGATATTCATCAGATCAACAACGGTGCATTCGGGATGATCGATCACATGCACGATGGCGTCGCAAATCTCGCGCAAATTGTGCGGCTGGAGATTGCACGTCATGGCCACGGCGATTCCCGTGGACCCGTTCACCAGCAGATTGGGGAATTTGCCCGGCAGAACCGTCGGCTCATCCTTTTCGGGCCGCTCGTCATAATTGGGCTGGAAATCGACAGTATTTTGTTCGATGTCGGCCAGCATCTCCACCGCCGGGTGCGTCATGCGGCATTCGGTGTAACGCATGGCCGCCGGCGGATCGTCGTCGGTCGAGCCGAAGTTGCCCTGCGGGTCGATCAGGGTATAGCGCATATTCCAGTTCTGGCCCATGCGCACCAGCGTCGGGTAAATGACCTGGTCGCCGTGCGGGTGATAATCGCCCGATGTATCGCCGACGACCTTGGCGCATTTGATGTGCTTGCGGCCCGGCGTCAGGTTGAGTTTGTGCATCGCGAAAAGAATTCGCCGCTGGCTGGGCTTGAGGCCGTCGCGCACGTCGGGAAGAGCGCGATCCATGATCGTGCTCATCGCGTAGGTGAGATAGGAATCCTGCAATTCCCGCTCAATTTGCAGGTCTTCGATCCGTTCCGCTGGTGGATTGTTTTCTGCCATTTGAATCGGCTATTTTATAGGAAAAGTGGTGGGAAAGCGATATAAGCAGAACATGTCCGGCGATCAATTTCCGGCGGTGAGGCACGGGCTCGGTGGACGAGCAGCTATCGCGTCGGCTCAGGATCGAGCCTCCATGGCGCGCACGAGCTTAGCCACGCATTTCTCCCAGCGATATAGCTTTGCTCTTTCCAACCCCCTCTGGACATATGTCTCCCGAAGGCTTGAGCCGCGCGCCAGTTCCTCGCAACAGGCCACAATTTCATCGGTGTTTGTCGGATCAAAGACCAATGCCGCGTCGCCGACGATCTCCGGCAGCGCCGCGAAATTCGACACGATTGCCGGCACTCCCGCCGCCATGGCCTCGGCGGCCGGAATGCCGAACGTTTCGTATCGAGACAGGAACAATACTGCGACGGCCCCGCGAACCAGGCGGGGCAATCGGTCGAGTCCAAGCATTCCCAGATCAACCACGTTGGGCAAAGGTCCTGCTTCCTCGAGGAAACGTTTTTCGCTGATCCCCGCGAGCCTGATCTCCAGATCGCTTTTACGCGCCGCAAGCATCCGGGCCACCGACAAAATATATTTCGCTCCCTTGCGTTCAGTGAGGCCGCCAATCACCACCAGATAGGGTCGATCGCCGCGGATCGGCTCCGTCATGGCGACGTCGAAATACGCGGCTTCCACGCCGTTGCCCACGACCTCAATCTTTTCGGCCGGAGTCCCGAACAACTCGCATATTCGGCGCTTGAGAAACTCCGACACGGTCAACACAAGATCCGATCGGGAAAGGATGCCGCGCCATTTCGGTCCCATCCGTATTCTCGCAAGGCGAGTCTCACGCTCACCGTACCAGGGCACTTCTGGATCAAACCAGTTCACGCAATGAATGGTTCCAGCAAATCGCGACGGGCCGGTCGATATGTAAACCTCCCCAGGCGAGTACACCCAATCCAATTGCGGCGCCCACCGATCCACCTTGGGCCGATCAAACGCCAGCCAGCACCCCTCCAAAAGAACGCGGCTTGCAGGAAGAGGCGTGGCTTTCATCCCGCATAGACACGACATATCGCCTATGGTTTTACCCCCCACGAGATCTTTCCTCACCGTCAGGACATTTACCTCACAGCCCGCTTCGGCCAACCCGCGGATCATGTTGATGGTGTGTTTTCCTACCCCCGTGGTTAGACGCAAGGTGCGGTAGATGTGCACATAAGCGCCTATTCTCATGGAAAGCCGACCCTCACGGAAACTCGAATGCGCAGGCTTTCGAAACCCACTCATCCCATTGTACT
>JBEKYH010000239.1:0-7671 GCA_049511115.1 Tepidisphaeraceae bacterium
CTCCGCGTCCTCTGCGCCTCTGCGGTTAGATTGCATTTTTGATTTCACCTCGGCAGCGCAGCCAGTTCTTCCGCCATCGTTTGCATCAGCGGCCTTAAAGTTTGCGCGGAGAAATCAAACCGAATTCCAGCCGCTGAGAACAATTCCGGCAACGGCCTCGTGCCGCCCAGATTCAGCGCCGCGCGGTAATTTGCCAATGCCTGCCGCGGATTCGTCTTGGATTTCACCCATACCTGCAACGCGCCGAGCTGAGCAATGCCGTATTCAATGTAATAGAACGGATGATGGAACAGGTGAAGCTGCCGCTGCCAAAGGGCGCGGCGGACGTCCTCGTAGCCGGTCCAATCAACGCCGCCGCCGAAGCGATCGAGGAGGCTGAGCCAATAGGTCGTGCGCTCTTCGCTTGTATGCCCGGGATGGGTGTAAATCCAATGCTGGAAGCAGTCGATCGTCGCCATCCAGGGCAGGAAGCGGATGATCCCTTCGATCTGTTTTCGCTTGGCCCGCGCCGCTTCGGGGGCGTCGTAGAAAATGTCCATGTGCTCGCAGCCGAGCAGTTCCATCGACATGCTGGCCACCTCGCAGAATTCCAGCGGCGCCTGCAGCAAAAACACCAGCGGCTCATTCCGGCAGGCTGCGAGGAAATGGAACGCGTGGCCGCCTTCGTGCAACAATGTTTCCACATCGCGCTGCAATCCCGCCGCGTTCATAAAAATGAATGGCTGGCGCGACTGGAGGAGCGAGCATTGATATCCGCCCGGCTGCTTGCCCTTGCGGCTGTCCAGGTCGAGGTTCTTGTTGGCGCTGAGCGCATCAAAATCCGCCGCCAATTCCGGCGAAAGCCGCTGAAAAACGGCGCGTGTCTTGGAAACCAGCAGGGGGGTCTGATCCTGGGCGAACGGCTTGAGCGCCGGGCGGCTGAGCACATCCACTTCCAAATCCCACGGCCGCAATTTGTCCACTCCCAAATCCGCCGCGCGCCGCCGATTCAATTCCAATACCACCGGCACGCACGATTCGGCGATCGCATCGGCGAATCGCAGGCAATCGTCCGGCGAATAATCAAATCGCTTGCGCTGCAGCCAGGCGTAGGCGCGAAAATCGCTGAATCCGGCGTTGGCCGCGATTTTCTGCCGCAGGGGCAGGAGCTTGTCGAAAATGGCTTCGATTTCGCGCTGGTCGACAAGGCGGCGAGCCGCCACCCCTTCCCACGATTCCTTGCGCGTGGGCCGGTCCGGGTCTTCCAGGAAGCGGGCCATCTGCTGCATGGTGTATTCGCCGCCGCGGAATTTGACCATCATCTGGCCGCAGAGCTTGTCGTAATCGACGACGAGTTTGGTGCCTTCGGTCTCCAGCGGAATATTTTCGTCGCGGAAAATATCCACGTCCGCCTTCCAGTCGCGGACGAGAATTTCAAATCGCTTTTCCCTCAATTCGCCCAGATACGGGCAGGCCAGGAATTTCTTTTGCAGTTGGAACCCCAGCGGCTTGATCTTCGGCTCGACGTGTTCCACAAAATGCAAAAACCGCTTCACAATCGCTTCGTCGTCCGTGTGGCAGCTCTTGTCGATGTACCGCCGGCTGGCATACTCATCGACAATTGCGGCCAGTTCCGAATTATCTGCAAGCCATTGCCGCAATTCCGCGGCCGAATTGATCGGCCGATCGAGCAAGCGCCGGTACAGCGGCTCAAGCTGGCTGAAATCGGCCGGGTCGAGATTGGCGGGAACAAACGATGCGGTTTGCGCGGTTGCGGTCATAAGGTTGATTCCTCTACAGTTAGAGCGTGGAAACTAACAACCCTCATACCTCGCGCCAACCCGCGGATATCGAAAATGCCGCCGTCGCAATCGCCGGCGTCGGCCTCCTGCGCGAAGGACGCTGGATTCTTCGCGACATCAATTGGACGGTACCCGCCGGTCAGTGTGCCGCCATCCTTGGCCCCAACGGCAGCGGCAAAAGCACCCTCACCCGTATCATCGGCTGCCATCTTTGGCCGACCGAAGGGACTTGCTCCATTCTCGGCCAGACATTTGGCATCAAGACCGATGGGAAAAGCGGTGGCGCCAATCTGCCTGATCTGCGCCACAGTATCCGCCTCGTGCAACCTGCCGGTCCTTACGACATCGATAGTACGCTGACGGCGCACGAGGTCGTCCTGACTGGGTTCTTCGCGAGCTTGAATCTGTACGACCGGGCGACCGATTCACAACACGCCGACGCCAATCGCCTCCTCGATTTCGTCGGACTTTCCCATGTCGTCGATTCGCAATACGCGCGCCTCAGCAGCGGCGAGCGCGTGCGGAGCCTGCTGGCTCGCGCCCTGGTCTGCCGACCGCGACTGCTGTTGCTCGATGAGCCGACGGCGGGATTGGATCTGCTCGCGCGTGAGCAGGTGCTGGCGACCGTACAGCAACTGGCCACATCGCCGGACGCGCCGACGATTATCCTGATAACCCACCACGTCGAGGAATTGCCGCCGGCGACACAACACGTACTGCTGCTCGACGACGGCCGCGTCGCCGCGAGTGGAACCCCGCAAGACGTGCTGCGCGAGGAGATTCTCTTGCGCGTCTACCACTGCCCCGTGCAAGTGAAATCCGAAGGCGGCCGTTTTTACGTCCAGGTGCATCCGGCCGCGTGGGAGGAACTCTTGAATCGCCGGTGATTCAGCTCTGGGACAAGAACCGGGACGCAGCTAGTTTTTTAAAAACTAGCTGCGTCCCCGTTCATCTCCCATCGGCGCGAGTTTCCATTTCGGCGATTGCCCGAAGAACCGGCACGGATTGTTGAAGAAGACATCGGCAACTTCCCCTTCGCCGTGCCCGCGCCGGTGATATTCCAGAGCCGTATCCACCAGCATGGCCGGATGTGATTCGCCCCAGTCGCTGGCGCTGTTCACGCAGATTCGATCCGGGCCGAATGTTTCCAGAATATCAACCGCGCGCGTCGGCGTGACCTTGGTGACAGGATAGACGGTCAGGCCGCACCAGAAGCCAGCCTCCTTGGCCATGCGGATGGTGTGCTCCTCGCAATGGTCGATGAGCACGCGCTCCGGTCGGATGCGGCGGTCGTTTTTCAAAATTGATGTGATGATGCTCGTCCCCTTGTGCTTGTCCTCCAGGTGCGGCGTGTGGATGAGGATCAACTGCCCGTGCCGCGCCGCTAGGTCAACCTGCTCCTCGAAAATGGTGATCTCGTTGCCAGTGTTTTTGTTAAGCCCGATCTCTCCGATTCCCAGCACGCGCGGATGATCGAGCAGGGGGGGGATCAATTGGATGACCTGCCGCGAAAGCTCGACGTTCTCCGCCTCCTTGGCGTTGATGCACAGCCAGCAGTAATGGTCGATGCCGTAGCGAGCGGCCCGCCGCGGCTCGATGTCGGTCAATTGCCGGAAATAGTCGCTGAAACTGGCCGCACTGGATCGGTCAAACCCCGCCCAGAACGCCGGTTCGCTGACCGCCACCACGCCGCAGCGGGCCATGAATTGGTAATCATCGGTTGTACGACTGACGCAATGGATATGTGGATCGATCAGTTTCATTGCCGCCCTTTCGCCGGGCGCGCCGGCGGCGCAGAAAGATCGGAAAAGATCATCTGCACCTTCTCCGCGCGATTGCCCTTCTCCTCTAATATCGCGCGCATAGCCAGCCGCAGATGCCCGATCGTTGGATCCGATTCCAACAGTGCCGCGCCCCCGCGAGAGCGCTCGATCCGGTCAAAATCCGCCGCCAGACTGAGGACCCGCCAGCGCATTTCCAGGCGGGTCGCCTCCAGTGTATCTTTTGCGTCAGCCATAATGGGTATCTTAACGCGCGCGAGCATCGGAGAAAGAAGGATTCACCGCCCGGTCGCAGTAGCGGCCTAGAGGCGCAGAGGGCGCGGAGAAGACAACGTCAGCCAATAATTGTGGTTTACCTCTGCGTCCTCTGCGTCTCTAGCGAGGTACTCCGAGCGGGCGGTGAAAAATGTTTTCCTGGGGCCATGGAGATTCACGATGAGCGACAAAACGCCGCAAACCCGTTGCCATTGGCCAAAATCGGATCATTCCATCCTCTACCACGACCAGGAATGGGGCGTGCCGCTGCATGATGATTCCACGCTATTTGAATACATGATTCTCGACGCCGCGCAGGCTGGCTTGAGCTGGGAGACCATTCTCCGCAAGCGCGAGGGATATCGCCGCGCCTATGGCGGGTTTGATCCCGCCAAGGTCGCGCGCTTCGGCGAGAAACAAGTCGCCAAACTGCTGGCCGATCCGGGAATCGTGCGGAATCGGCTGAAGATCGCCTCGTCGATCACCAACGCCCAGGCATTCCTGAAAGTCCAGGCGGAATTCGGCTCCTTCGATGCCTTTATCTGGCAATTCGTCGATGGCAAACCGCTCGTTAACACATGGAAAGAAATGAGCCAGATTCCCGCCCAGTCAGCCCAGTCCCAGGCCATGAGCAAAGACCTCCTAAGCCGCGGGTTCCGCTTCGTCGGGCCGACCATCTGCTACGCCTTCATGCAGGCGGCCGGGATGGTGAATGATCATCTGGTGAGTTGCTTTCGGCACGGGGCGGTGGGGAAGGCGAAGCGAATATGACCCCACACGAGACCATTTTGACGTCCCTACACTGCCTATGTTACGGCAACTGCCACTTCCTCCTCATCACCCATTCCCCCGCCAACAGCACTACCACCAACGCCCCTTGCGCCGGCAAATCCGAATGCGGCGGCCAGGGCAAATCATGGCCCGTCCAGGCGAACACGAGCCGCAAGGTGTTCGACAGCGGCACCGTGTGCTGCACCACCTGCCCCGCGGCCGGGTCGGTCTGGATCAGCGTGTCGAGCAAATCCGGAAACTCCGCCAGCGGACGATAGTATCCGCCGGTTTCTGTCGCGATCTCCTCCATTTGTTTCGGATTGGCGGCCAGCTTCAGCATCTCATCCTCCGGTGGAATCACTGAAAACTTCAGCGTCTGCTTTCCCAGCGGCGCATTGTCCTTGGTGGCGGAGACATCCAGCGCGTACTCGCCAGGCTTGAGTCCTGCCTCTCCCGGCGGCGGGAGAATCACCTGATATTCGCCCGGCTGCGAATCGCTCGGCGTCGCCGGAAGCTGCTCAGGCTTGTCGCGCCCGCCGCCTGAGAGCGTCGCCGTTACCGTGGCGTACTGCGTCGTATCCCCGTGTTCATCCCGCGCGATCACGCGCAGCTTGGCGGACTCGCCGAACGGATAAACCGATTTGTTCAACAGCGCCTCGATCCCCGCCCCTTTCTCGCGCTTTCGCACATCTTGTCCAGCGAGCCAGCGGATAAGCTGGCCCCAGAATCGGTTGTACGCGCTCTCCTGCCCCTGGTCGCGGAACTGGCGGAACCACACATTGGTTGTATCCGCGGTAAACGCAGCGGATCGCCCATTCCCATATTGCTGAACCGCCAGCACGATCTGCGGCTTGCCATCGGGACCGAGCGATCCCGGATGGACCAGCAGCACCTGCGCGCCTGACTTCGGCCCGGCGACCACGACATTTCCCTTTAGCGGAGCCAGCGCCTGCGCCGCCTTTTTCCCCAGCAATGGAAGCCAATCGCCCAGCTCTTCAAGCGCCGGATGCGCCGCTCCCTCAGGTGTCATCTGCGGAACAAACTCTTCCTTATCCTGCCCGGCATCGAGGCCGCCCACGAAGACGGGAAGGGCCTCCTCCAGCGGCGAATCCTTATATCCGCCCGCGCCGAAATTCTTTTCCCCGCCGATCATCAAAAGACCGCCGCCGTCGCTGACGCGCTGGCGGATGAGCGACTGCTGCGCTGGCGAAAGAAAACTGGAATCCAAATCGCCAATCAAAATGACGTCAAAATCCTTCCACTGGTCGGGCGTGGCTGGAATGGCTGTAAACGTGTTGCCATCTATCGCGCCCGAAGCGGCAAAGCGATCCTGCTGGATGCGCAAAAGCGTGGCCAATTCCACATCCGCGTCATGGTTCAACATGCGGATGAGGTACGTGTATTCCGGCCGCGCCGCGCCTTCGACGTAAAGCACCTTGATGCGCGCCTCGATGGCCAGAATCTGAATATCCTGGCGATTATCCGACAAAATCCGCTCGCCCGGCACGGGATCAATCCACACCGCCAGATGCCGCACTCCCGCCGCGTGCGCCGTATAGGGAAGCGCAACCGTCTGCCCCTGCGGCGTGGGTTGAAGGATCAGCCGCTGGCTGGTCACGGAAGCGGTCGGCTTGCCTGCGTCGTCCACCTCCGCGAGATTCACATCCACAATCCGATTCGCCAGCGCCGTGCTTTTAATCAGCGCCGTCAATTTCACTTCATGTCCCACTGCCACGTCCGGCGGCGTCTGCACGCTATCCACCGCGACATTCACCAAATTCGACGGCGACGCCGTTTCGCTGCCGACGCAGACCGTATCAATCTTCCGCTGCGTCTGGCGAATCAAATCGGTCACATTGGGTGAAACATTGTCATTGCCATCGGAGAACAAAACGATCCGCGCGTCCGGATCCGTCGCGGCCGCATTGGCGGCGGTGCTCACGGCAGTCGCCAAATCAGTTGATTTGCCGTCCGCGACAATCGTCGCCAGATCATCCGGCTTTTTCAGTGCCACGCATTTAGTGGAGAAGCAATACACATGCGGTATGAAATGTTCGCCGAGCTTCGGGAGCAGGGGAGATAGCGTCTGCCACACCGATTGCACGCGGCTTGGCCCGTTGGCGACATCCGGCACCGACATCGACCCGGACGTATCCACCAACAGATAAATCGCCCGCCGCGGCGTCGGCCGGTCGCTATATCGCCAGACGGGTTCAAACAGCATCGGCACCAGCATGGTCAGCGCCACGCAGCGCGTCCCGAGCAGCGCGCTCATGCGCCCGATGCCGAGTTGGTCGCGCAAGCTCAGGTAAAACGCCGCGGACAAAATGCACATCAACGCCAGTGTCCACCCCAGGCCAACGAATGGGCGATGGAGTGCCGGCGTGATTGCAACGGAAATAGTGCCAATTGCTCCGACAGCGGCCAGTATTAACGTCGGCAAACCTCCGCGTCTCTCCCACACGCGCCCCGCAATCGCATAGCAAACCAGCACCACCGAGGCGGCCATGCACAGCCAGACCCATAGGTCCCAGCCGGACTGGCGGAGGATGTCGAATGAGCCGTTCATGGGTGATGCGATTTCTGCTCTCTCCCTCTTGTCCCCTCGCCCTGTGCTCAGGGAGAGGGGCAAATTCCGCTTGCATTTCCCTGCACCTCCGGCGCGCTGGGTTTTTCTTCTTCTTTCGACCTTAACAACCAAGTATACTCAATTCAGCGGGGCGACATGATGATTTCCAGCCTGACCGTCCAATCCGCGCAAGCCGACTCAGCGGCGCTGGGAGTCCCAGCCCTGCCCCTGCCGGTCGATCCCGGCGCTGCCGGTTATCGCGCCGAACGAATCGCCCACTGGGACAACGTCGCCCGCCTCACCGACCGTCGGCGCGGCTGGAGCGGCGTTTATCATCGCCGTCTGGCGGAAATATATTCTTTCCTCATCGTCCCCGGCCAGCGCGTCCTGGAAATCGGCTGCGGCCGTGGCGATCTGCTGGCGTCCGTCGCGCCGAGCCAAGGCGTTGGCGTCGATTTCTCGCCCGAAATGATCACCCGCGCCCGCCAGCGCCAATCAAGCCTGAAATTCATCG
>JBEKYH010000240.1:0-7641 GCA_049511115.1 Tepidisphaeraceae bacterium
GGTTCCGCGACCTGGGGAATAACACCGGCCACCTGTGGGGCCACGTGCAGGTGATCAAGCCGCCCAAACTGCTGGAACTGGTCGGGCCGACCATGATGTCCTACCCGGCCATCTCGCACATCCAGTACCGCCTTACGGAGCAGGCCGGAGGAACATTGCTGAAGTTCACGCATCAGGCGATCGGGCTGATCCCGCTGGACCTGGAGATGAACGTGACTAAGGGGTGGGGGGAAATGCTGGAGCAGATTCGCGCCGCGGCGGAGAAGAAGTGAGGAGAGGATCGCTTCAGCCACACGACTCAAACCACAAACTGGAGAAACACAATGAATAAGCATAAGACCGGAACACGTGAAGCGTGGCTTGTCGCCCGGCTGGAATTACTCAAGGCCGAAAAGGAGCTGACCCGCCGCAGCGACGAGGTCGCGCGGCAGCGGCAGGAGTTGCCGTGGGTACAAATCGACAAGTCGTATCAATTCGAGACCGACGACGGGAGCGCCTCGCTGGCGGACCTCTTCAAAGGGCGGTCGCAGCTCCTTGTCTATCACTTCATGTTCGGACCCGATTACACGGCGGGGTGTCCGTCGTGCTCGTCGATTGCGGACGGGTTTAACGGGATCACCGCGCACCTGGCCAACCATGACGTGACGCTCTGGGCCGTGTCGCGAGGACCGCTGGCGAAATTGCAGGCGTATAAGCGGCAGAAGGGCTGGACCTTTCCCTGGGCGTCTTCACTCGGCAGCGATTTTAATTTCGATTTCCACGTCTCGTTTACCGCGGAGCAAGTGCGCGATGGAGCCGACTATAATTTCCGCCGCGACGATCCCGTGATGAACATGGCGAGGGCAAAAACGCCGGCCTCCGCTCCCGCTAACAACGCGGTTACGACCGGAACCGATGTGGGAACGTATTCGCGCGAGCGGGAGGGCATGAGCGCGTTCGCGCTCGAGGAGGGCGTCGTTTACCACACGTATTCCACCTATGCGCGCGGAGTGGAGGCCATCTGGGGCAAATACTCATGGCTCGACCGCGCACCCAAGGGACGCAGCAAGCCGGTCGCGGCGGCGCCCCAACGAGTACAGGTCGGCATCTGAAAACGCCGGTTCGTGGCGCCGCACCGAAGCGAGCGTGTGAATCTTCGCCACTGCCAAAGGACAGCGAGATAATCCTATGAAAACGCCCAAGGGTATCGACGTGTTATTCGTGGCCGGTTTTGGCCCGATCGTTAGCGACGCAGCCGCAAGCCGCCAGTTTTATCGCGACACATTGGGACTGCCGTTCAAGGAAGAGGCCAATGGCTATATGCATACGGGCGAGGTGGAGGGCGTGAAGCATTTTGCCCTGTGGCCGCTGGCGCAGGCGGCGGAGTCCTGCTTTGGCGCCGATCAATGGCCTGCCAATCTACCAGTGCCGCAGGCGTGGATTGAGTTTGATGTGAAAGATATGGAAGAAGCCACGGCGGAGCTGAAAGCGCAGGGCTACAAACTGCTGATCGCGATGCGGAAGGAACCCTGGGGCCAGATCGTCACGCGGCTGCTGGGACCGGAAGGTTTGCTGGTGGGATTAACCTATACGCCGTCGATGCGGAATTGAACCATTGCGTATTTAAACGAACAAATAATTGAACAAGGGGCTCAAGTCATGAAAACCAAGAGCGAGAGCGAAATCAAATTTCCCAAAATCGTGGACCAGACCGAATGGCAGAGGGCACGCGAGACGCTTCTGGCGAAGGAAAAGGCGGCAACGCGTGCGCGCGATGCGCTGGCCGCGGAGCGGCGGCGGCTGCCGATGGTGAGGATCGATAAGAAATATGCCTTCGCCGGACCGAAGGGCAAAATGAGCCTGCTGGATTTATTCGAAGGCCGCCGCCAGCTTCTACTGTATCATTTTATGTTCGCCCCGCCCGTGCCGGGGTGGCCGGATGCGGGGTGCGTGGGGTGCTCGATGGTGACGGACCAGTTCGGCAACGTGGCGCATCTTCACGCCCGCGATACCTCCTTCTGCCTGGTCTCTGTGGCGCCCCTGAAGAATATTGAAAAGTTCAAGGAGCGGATGGGATGGACGTACCCGTGGTATTCTTCCGAAGGGACGGATTTCAACAGGGATTTTGGCCGTACGACTGACAAGGGCGAGAATTTCGGGCTGAGCGTCTTCGTTCACGACGACACGGCTGTCTATCGCAGCTATTTTACCGACGGGCGCGGCACTGAGGGACTGAGCAACTGCACGTTACTCGACCTGACGCCCTTCGGCCGGCAGGAGGAATGGGAAGACTCGCCGGCGGGCGGACCGCGGACCAAGCCGTTTGTCTGGTGGCGCCGGCACGATGAATACGGCAAAGAAACCGGAGGGCACAAGTCATGAGCAATTGCCCATTTTGCAATCTTGAGCAGGAATCCAGCTCGGCCGAGTCGAATTCAACCCAACCGAATTCAGTGTCGCCAGACGTCAGCGACCGAAAGCGACCGGGCGGCCTTCTTCGCCGCGCATGGCAGAGTGTTCAGTGGCTTTTCCCCACCGCTCTGCTGGTGCTGATGCCCAAGTGCCCCCTGTGCGTGGCGGCCTATGTGGCGTTATTCACTGGCGTGGGAATTACCGCCACAACCGCGCGGGGAATCCAGATTTTGATGCTCGTGCTTTGCGTGACCTCGCTGGCATGGCTTGCCATTGGACTCTGGCGAAGGCGATTGAAGCGGCGCGGATTGCCTGACTACGCCGCGCAATTGGTTACACGGAGCGCGTCCGGGGCAACGTCATAGCCAAGCTGGCGCAGGCATGGTCCCATCATCGCCTCCACGAGCTGGAGCGATTTTTCGTCGAAATCGCGCCGCGCCGTTCCGATGCGGCTTGCATCCGGCGGTTCGAAGACCTTGCCCTTCCAGTCCATTTCCCATGCCGGCACCACGCCGGTCTCCATCGAAGGGTCGAGCTGCCGCGGCTCAAAATCGACTCCGAGAAAATCGCAAAGGCGAGTCGCCTCCGCTTGAGGGCTGGTCACAAGGTCCTCAAACCTCACGCGGAGAATTCGCCCGGGAAACTGGCGTTCGCAGGCAAGCATCCGCGTGATCGTGGATTGCCAATTCAATGCGTGCAGCGCCAGGTGGGAATGCTTCTTCCACGGCACATTCATCAGCGAAAGCACCGCGTCGCGGCCGTCCCGGATGACCCAGATGAGGTGCGAAGCAGGGAATAGACCGAGCAATTGCGACGCATGGCGAGAATGATCCGGCGTCTTTTCGCCGATAATTGCCTTCCCGCGCCGCTGCGCATAGAGCTTGAGGGCTTCGAGAAACAAATTCGCCCAGGTCGGCTCCACGGTCTCGAGGCGCTGCAGCAACTCGTCGCGATGCAAACCAAGATCGCGCACGCGCCGGCGGTCGAAGAAACGATCCACCATGAACTGGCGGTCGGCGGTCTGGTCCGCGCGCATATCCTGGCATACCTGGGTGAAAAAATGGGTTTCGGGGGGAACCGCGATTTTGCTGTGCCGGTCGAGAATGGCGGCCGTCAAAGTCGTGCCCGACCTTACATGTCCCACTATAAAGAACGGAGACGATGTCATGTGGATATTCTCGCCAATACAAACGGTGGCCAGCGCACTTATCGGACGCGGGAGGCGTCGGGCATGAGATTTACTTTGCCAGCGATTTCCCCAGCTTATACGCCTCGATCTGGCGAGCTTCGAGGATGGAGCTGATCAATTGATTGGCCTGCTCGTACTCGGCTTTGGCTTTGTCCATGGCGGGGTCGCCGACGGTGCGGGCGGCCAGGAGCAGCGCGGCGCGGGCATTGTCGTGGGCGGTCTTGTCGCCGCCAATGGTGGCGTTGAAGGCGACCCAGGCTTTGGCGACCGTGGCCGCGTCGGCGGGGGCCACGGGGAGGGCAAGGACGTATTTGCCGGCCATCGCGGGCTGGGTGATGATCGGCTTCAATTTGGCGATCTGATCATCCGTCACGGCAAGCTGTTGGGCCAATGTATTCTCATGCACGATGCGGCGCGCGATGGTGAAGGTAGGGGGTTCCGCCAGCATTCCGTAGTTTCGCTGACGGAAAACAAGCGTGGGAGTGCCGCCGGGCGGGGGGATTTTGACGTTGACCTGCACCATGCCGACGCGGATGTTCTGCTGGGTGGGGCCGGCGGCGAAGACGCCGTCGGGGTCGGGGGGCGGAGGCGGGGCGACAAAGCCGTTTCCGCCGCCGCGGTTGAGGGGGACACCGCCGTTGGCTTGGTACGCCAGGCGCTGGCCGGTATCGCGGATGGAGGCGATGTCGGCGGGCGAGAGGTTGACGGTGTTGGAGTCGAGAGAGCCGCGCAGATACCACCAGATGAAGCCCGCGCCCAAGGCGAGACAGATGACGACGACGCCCAGTCCCACAAGCAGGGGGACGGCGTTGGGCAGCTTGCTCGGCTTCGATGCGACGGATTGCTGAGGCGAGGTCATAGGATTCACACCAAGGCTCTGTTTTACCGCGAAGGCGCGAAGCACGCGAAGAAAATCAATACAAAACACGATTCACCACAGAGGACACGGAGGACACCGAGGAAATTCAATATTAAAACTTAATCCCCAAATTCCCCAAATCTTGTCTTCTCGGCGTCCTCTGCGCCTCTAGGTCGCTACTGCGACCGGGCGGTGAATATTCTTTATCCTGCTGACATCATTAAAAACCACTTGCTTACCCGGCGAAATGATAAACCGGGTGTAATTCTATAGTCATAGTCGCTGAATCGGCCGCGAAATTACGCGCATGTTTTGATTCGCCATGAGTCAGACCGTCCGAAGCTTCAATGAACTCCTACCCCGGTCCTCTTCCCGAATCGAGCGAGAGGGGGAAAACAGCCGCGGGCGTCGGCGCCGACGGCCTAGTCGCCGGCCGGGCGAGCGGACGGGTTGCCGGGGCCCGAGCCGGAGAAATCTGAGCCCATTGGGCATCACCCACGATGGCGCGAATCTGGGCCAATCGGGTATGCAGAGCCGGTTCGGCGGCCTTGGAGGCGATCGTCAGGTTATCCAGCAATTGTTGCTCATCGGCGAAAAACACGGGAAGCGAGGGGGATTTGTTAGCCGCCTTAGTAGCCAACGCGGTTAATTCAGTTTCCATCGCATGTTTCAGTTGCGGGTCGATGGGAGGCGTAAGCGGTAAAAGCAGCGGGCGAAGGCTGATAAACTGGGACGGGGATAGGCCGTCGGGGAGTGTGCCGCGCCAATAGGCGGTTACGCGGGCGAGATTTCCGCGAAGTTTGAGCATCGTGCGCCAATCGGCGACATCGCCGGGTGCGGCGCCGATGTACGCATATTTGAAGATGAACCCGGTGGAGTTGGTCGGCTGGGCATTCAGGGACAAAGTCTGGCAGAGGATCGACCAGTAGCCGCTGACGTTGCGGCGGATGGTGCCGGGAAGGCGCGGTGCAGGGGCGGGATGAGCGGCGGCGGTTTGGTTAACAGTCATCGCGCCGGCGGCGCCCAGCGGCTCGTTCAAAGTCGGCCAATAGATGCGGAGCATCACGGCATCGGCCGCGAAGAAGGCCAGGACGATTCCCCAAGCGACTGTCCGCGGCATGAACCCCATGATTTTGTCTGAAGAGCTTAACATCATTAACAGCCTCTGCTATTGCTGCGTCGTCGGCAAGCCGTTCGGATCCCAAGGGTCCATTCCTGTCGTGGCCGGGCCGGGTAAGAGCGTATCGACGTGCATGTCCAGCATAAGGTAATTGCTGCCAACTGAAATGCCATGCCGATATTGGCTGACCTTGGTGTCAAAATCCCCCGGCTCCATGTAATAGTCGTTGATGGGCAGTCCCTGGGGGTTCAAGGAAAGCTTTTCTCCCATGACAATAATATTAGAAGGAGAAGGTCCGTTGGGGATTTCCGTGCTGTATTGCATGTCGCGGTTGGCGGCGGGGTCCAAGACGGAGATGTTGTCCATGCTTTTGGCCAAAAGGTAGGCGTTAACGAAGTAGGAATGCTGAGCCGACGGCTCCAGGTCCGAGGGGCAGATGAGAATCGGATTATTCCATGTCCCCAGGACGTACCAGGGCCACACGTCATACTGCGGGGGATTCGTGCCAGCGATGATGGGCGGGACATTGGGTGCGGCGGGCCAGCCTTTGTTCGGTGGGAAAAGATACCCCTTGTTGGCGTCGGCGTAGATGAGCATGTCCTGCCCGATCTGGTGAAGGTTGGACATGCACTTGATTTTCTGAGCCTGGGCCTGGGCTTTGTTGAGGGTGGGCATCAACATGGCAATCATGACGCCGATGATGCCGATGACCACGAGGAGCTCGACAAGGGTAAACCCGCGCCAACTGGGTCTGCTTCGGCTTGATAGGGGACGCCAGCCGCTCAAAATAGACCTCCATCGCCACGCTTGCCGGGACAAGATTAGATTATAGCAGAACGCACGGGGGTAACATCCATTTCTGGCGGCAAGGTTGCATAAAATTCCGCGGGATCAAATCATGACATTTCTGCGTCCCCACCTCACCAGGGGTATGGTTGGACTATTCAATAACAATGTCCGGCCGAGGAGGGATTCGGACAATATCCGTTGCCGGCTTCACCAGAACGAGGGGTTCATAACAGCCAAAGCCTGGGCGCGGGTTTTCACCTGGGCCGCGCTCCATTGGAAGACAGGTGGCGGCGCCTGCGGCAGATCGGCGCGCCATTTAAGCTCGAATCGCACGGCGAACTTCCGCCAGACTTCATCAAAGCGGCCGCCGGAAGCGTGGATGAAATTGATGTCGTTGACGACGCCGACTTTGAAGCCTGCGCGGTAGGCCTGGTGGCTGAAGTCGATGTCGTAGAGGTGAAAGCCGTCGAAGGTTTCCGCGTCGAAGGAAATTTTATCGAACAGGGCGCGCTTGCCGGCCAGGAACATGCCGCCGAGGCCGACGATGTTGCCTATGGAACGGCGCGGAGCGCCGTAGATATCCACCATGATGTCGCCATTGGGAACGATGTGGGCGACCTGGCCGAAAATGTACGGCGGCCCGGCCGAGGCCCAGCAGGCGTTGACGATGCGCGTTGTTCCGGCCACGCCGAAGAGATCGAAGCGGTTGAGATGGCGATGGAGGGGACCGACGAGATCGGGGCTGATGAGTTCCACGTCGTCGTGGGAGAAAATGAGAATATCGCCGCGGCTGGCGGCGACGCCGCGGTTGTAGCCCTCGGCGAGGGACTTGGCGTCGTGGATTTCGATCAGCTCCCAATCGACATTGGCCAGGGCGGCTTTGTACATGGCGGTGACGGCCGCGAACTTGCCCGGATCGACGCTGCAAATGACCAGTGAGATCATTGCTCATCCCTCCAATACGGGGGGGTCATGATCTCCAGCGCCTGCGCCCGTGAATCGGTCTGGATGACGGCGACCTGATAGGCATGCGCGCCCGAAGGGGGCATCATGCGGTTTTTCCATTTGCGGGCGAAGCGCTCGCCGAAGGTGCGCCACACGGCGTCGTAATTACCGACGGAGTCGTGCACAAGATTGATGTCGTTGACCACGCCGACGCGCAGGCCGGCGCGGGAGACCTGCATGGAGAAATCAACGTCGTAGCAATGAAAGCCGTCGAAATTGATGGCGTCGAAAGCGAAGCGGCTGACCACGGAGCGGCGCGCCGCCATAAATAGGCCGTCGAGCGCCTGG
>JBEKYH010000241.1:0-7639 GCA_049511115.1 Tepidisphaeraceae bacterium
GGCGTTTTAGAGGACATCTCCGAACGCAAACGGCTCGAACAGGATTTGCGCGAGAGCGAACACCGTTGGCGCAGCCTCACCGAAGCCCTCCCGCAACTGGTCTGGAGCGCCACCCCCGACGGCGCGTGCGATTACTTCAGCACGCAATGGACTCAGCACACCGGCGTCCCCGAGAGCGACCTGCTCGGCTGGCGCTGGATGGAAACCCTTCATCCCGACGACCGCGAGCCTACCCGGCAATTCTGGACCGATTCGGTCGCCGGACGAGGCCCCTACGACGTCGAATACCGCGTGCGCCGCGCCGACGGCGTCTATCGCTGGTTCAAGACGCGCGGAACACCCATCCGCGACAGCGAGGGGAAGATTTTCAAATGGTTCGGCACCTGCACGGACATCACCGACGCCAAACAGATCGCCGCCGAACACCAGCGATTGTCAAACCAACTGCGTCTGTTGCTGGAAACCACCGATCAGGGAATCTACGGCATCGACCAGGAGGGACGCTGCACCTTCATCAATCGCGCCGCCGCCGCGATGCTCGGATACTCTCCCGAAGAGCTCCTCGGCCGCGGCATGCATCGGCTCATCCACCATAGCCGCGAGGACGGCTCCTACTATCCCGATTCGCAATGCCCGATCTACCGTGTATTGCGGGAAGGCGGTGGCTGCCGGCTTACTCAGGAGGCGCTGTGGAGGAAGGATGGCACTTCCTTCCCGGCGGAATATTCCTCCGCTCCGATCATTCACGAAGGCGCCCGCCAGGGAGCGGTCGTGACGATCACAAACATCGCCGAACGCAAAAACGCCGAGCAGGAACTCAGGAAAGCCAAGGAAGTTGCCGAGTCCGCCAATCGCGCCAAGGACGAATTCCTGGCCAATGTCAGCCACGAAATCCGCACCCCCATGAACGCGATCCTCGGCATGACGGAGTTGGCGCTGGGATCGCTCCTGACCGAGAGCCAGCGGCAAATCCTCACCACCGTCAAATCCGCGGCCGACAATCTGCTTGCCATCCTCAACGATCTCCTGGATTTCTCCAAGATCGAGGCCGGCAAGATGGAACTCAATTCCACCGCCTTCTCCCTCCGCACTTCCGTCGGCGACACCGTCCGCACCATGGCCATCCGCGCCGACCGCAAGGCATTGGAACTCATCTGCGACGTGCAGCCTGACGTGCCCGACGCCCTGGTCGGCGACGCTGGACGCCTGCGCCAGGTGCTCTTGAACCTGATTGGCAACGCCATCAAGTTCACCGACAAGGGCGAGGTCGTCGTGCAGGTGAACGTGGTGTCGAACATTCCCGGCGACGATGTCGAATTAATGTTCACCATCCGCGACACCGGCATCGGCATCCCGCGTGAAAAACACACCGCGATCTTCCGCGCCTTCGAGCAGGAAGATTCTTCCACCACGCGCAAATACGGCGGCACCGGGCTGGGCTTGACCATCGCCGCCCAATTGGCAGCCCTGATGGGCGGCAAGATCACCGTCGACAGCGAACCCGGCCGCGGAAGCACCTTCCAGTTTACGGCCCGCTTTGGGCGCTCGTCGAAGCGCAACGGATCTAGCGCCGCCGCTTCACCCGATCCGCTGCTGGATTTGCGCGTTCTCGTCGTGGACGACAACGCGACCAATCGCCACATCCTCAAGGAATGGCTGGACAATTGGCGCATGCAGCCCGAAGCCGTTGGCGATGGCGCCTCGGCCGTCGATGCTATCACGCGCGCTGCTGCGTCGGGAAAGCCCTACTCGCTTGTCCTCCTTGACGGTCGCATGCCCGACACCGACGGCTTGACGCTCGCCGGCCAAATCCGCCACCGCACCGGGGATTCATCCACGCGCTTCATCATCCTCAGCTCCGACGCCGGTACCGCCCGGACCGCGCGCGCCCGCGAATTTGGAATTTGCGCTCATCTCCTCAAACCCGTGCAGCAATCCGAGCTGCTTGAGGTCATCCGCGAGGTAATGACCCGGCCCTGCGAAGAATCCGCGCCGGCCAGGGCGCTCGAATCGCCGCGCGATTTCGGCGGCGCGATTCACGCGCCGCTCATGCCGCTCCGTATCCTTGTCGCCGAGGACAACGAGTTCAACGTCGCGCTTTTGCAGGAACTATTCCGCCAGAAGGGTCACCGCGCCCAAATCGTCGGCGACGGCCGCGAAGCGCTCGCGCTTGCAACCGGCGGTGACTTCGACCTGTTGCTTCTCGATATTCACATGCCCGAAATGGACGGATTCCAGGTCGTCCGAGCCATTCGCGAACACGAGCGCGCCAGCGGCAGGCACCTGCCCGTCATCGCCTTCACCGCGCGCTCGCGCAGCCAGGATCGCGAATTGTGCCTGACCGCCGGCATGGACGATTTTCTCTCCAAGCCCGTGAAGGCGGACGAACTCTGGGCGACCATTGATCGCGTCGTCGCCGCCTATCCACCCAAGAGCCGCCCCGACGCCAACCTCCTCGACCCCGATGTGATTATGCGCACCTGCGGCGGCGATGCCGGCGTTCTCGATCGAATCTGCCGCAAATTTCAAACCGGCGTGCCCGATCAGATGGCGCGCGTCCGATCCGCCTGGGCCGAAAAGGATGTCCGGCGTCTTCGCGAGGCCGCTCACCTGCTCCGCGGAACGCTCTCCGCATTTTCAACCATCGGCGGGGCCGCCGCCGCCAGCCTCGAAGACGAGGCCGCTCGCGAGCGCATCGACGCATGCCAACCATTGGTGGATCGCCTGGAATCAATCAGTTCTCAGATCGTCGAACAGTCGCGCACGCTTTCCCTCAATACCCTCCGACTTTAGTATCAGAGGATATCCCGCGAAATCGTGGCAACTTACTTTCCGATCGGTACCCATTTTGTCCCAGTTCATTTCGCCCAGAAGCATGGTTTCCCGGCCGTCATGCGCGGCAGGCCCGCCAAAACGGTCCCAAAAGCCTGTTTTTCATTGATTCAGGCGTTCCGCTCCGTTCCACAACCGGCGATTAATTTTATGAACAAGTGGTCCATGCTTTGCAAATACACCCTTATGTCCGGCGTATACGGGCATAAGACATTTTTTAGGAGATCACATGTTTAAGCGCACTTTAATTCTCGGAACGATTGCTCTGGCTTCCGCAACCGCATTTGGTGGTTCAACCAAGGGCGGCGACTTCTACACGGTAACCGTCGAGACCGGCCAAGGCTCGCCAATCACCGTATCGGTGCCTGTTGCACCGCAACCGATCAGCGCGCCGTACGCCCTGACCGGACAAGCCGCCGCACCCAGCCTTCACTTGACCACCATGGAGTTTGGCCAGGGCGGACCAATTTTGGTCGCTGAATAGTTTCGCTGATTACATGGCTCGCAGTCGTCACCGGACTGCGGGCCTGCTTGCGGGCCGCGATGAAGGAGTTCTGCCATGACGCAGCTAATGTCGCAACAGGATGTATTCTTTGAGCCTTCGCCCCAGTGGATGCCGGCCCCGTCGGCGGTCATGGGCCGGCTATGGAGCCGCACGAGCAAGCTGAAAGTCGTCTGGGATGTCACGCATGCCATCGGTGATTGGCGCGGCGTAACATTCGCGCCGGGTCGCAGCGGCCTGAGTATTTCGCTCAGCGGCGTGACGCTCGGCCACTTGGATTGGAATGGCAGACTCGATCTACCCTTCGGCCCGGAAGTGTCCGGATTCCTTGTCGAAGAGGGAATGGCGGAACTCGATGCCAGCGCTCTCTGTGTCATGCTGAATATTCAAAGCGCTGCTGATATCGATCGCGCCATCTGTCTGCTTCGGCTCGCTTACCTGATCATGGATCCGCAAGGTCAATGGAAAATACATCCGAGGTAGCTGCCCACCGCGCGCCTCGTTGCTCCTTACTGCCGCTTCATGCTCTGCGGCCCGCTTGCATCAGGCGGGCCGCACGACTTTAACCCGCCAGCGCGGTATCAAGCAGGAATGCGGATAATAATCCCACCGAGGTCATCGCATTCCTTCTCGCATATTCTGCCGACGTGCATCGTCGCGTTGATCCTTTCCCTCGCAAATAATCTGCCCGCTCAAAGCCCTCGCGGCGATGTGGTCGGCAAAATAACCGTCGGCTATCAAGGCTGGTTCTCCGCTCCGGGCGACAACTCCCCCGTCAACCAATGGGGGCATCAGAACCTCGAGATGTGGCCCGACATCCGCGAATACGTCACCACCTATCAGACCCACCTGCCCAACTTGGGAAACGGCCAACCCGCCCGGATGTTCTCCTCCTATGACGACCAGGTCGTGCAGACTCATTTTAAGTGGATGGCCCAAAGCGGCATCGATTGCGCCGCCCTGCAGCGCTTTGCCAACGAACTCTCCCCCGGCACCGCCATCAAAGCCCAGCGCGACGGCATGGCCCTGAAGGTCATGAAAGCCGCGGAACTATCGAATCTCAAATTCTACATCATGTACGACGCCTCCGGCTGGGGCGTCCGCGGCATTAAAGCCGATTGGACCGACACGATCCTTCACCAGCTCCACCTCACCTCCTCCCCCGCATACGCAATGCAAAACAACAAGCCCGTCGTCTGCATTTACGGCATGGGCTACAAGGGCTGGCCCGCCACCGCCGACGACGCACTGGACCTCATCACCTGGTTCAAGGCGCAAGGCTGCTACGTCATCGGCTCCCTCCCCGGCCAATGGCGTACCGGTACAGGCGATTCCCGCCCCGATTTCCAGCAAGCCTATGCCGCCTTCAACATGATCTCCGCCTGGGCCGTCGGCCGACTCATGGACCGCTACTACCAGCCCTGGATCGCCGGCGATTTTGCCTTTTGCCAATCTCACGGCATCGACTACCAGCCCTGCGCCTATCCCGGCACGTCCTTCTTCAATTCCAATCACTCAAAGAAAAACCTGATCCCCCGCAACCACGGCGATTTTTTCTGGTCCCAATTTGCCACTATGCGCCAGGTCGGCGTGCAAAGCGTCTACATCGCCATGTTCGACGAACTCAACGAGGCGACCTCCATCTTCAAGGTCGCCGAAGACGCCTCCATGATGCCCACCGGCCAATGGCTTCTCCCCCTCGACGCCGATGGCGTGCACGTCTCGTCCGACTTTTATCTGAGGCTCACCAAAGACGCCGCCCTGATGATAAAAGACCAAACCCCTCTGCAACTCAATTGCCCCACGCCCTACACGCTCACGCCCGGGAATTCGACTCGGCCGTAATTAATAGCGCGCAAAAAAAAGCCGCGGACCCTCTCCGCGGCTTCCCAATCCTTTTGATTCGATAAATCAGATTGCCGAACTCACATACGGCAGCAATCCCATATAACGCGCCCGCTTCACCGCCCGGGCGATCATGCGCTGTTCCATGGCCGTAGCGCCCGTGCGCTTGCGCGAGAGAATCTTGCCGTTGCCGCTCACCATCTTCCGCAGCGACTCGGTGTCCTTATAGTCGATATAAACCTTGCCGCTGGCGCTGGTGCGCGCGATCTTCAGTTTAGGACGGTTAAAGGTCTGGAAACGTTCTTGTTTTTCTCGTCGCTCGCGGGCGGTCTCTCGGGCCATGAAATAACTCCAAATCGCAATGAGGCGAAGAATTCTATCTATTGTCCCCAATACTGCAAGCACAATTTGGCATAAATCTAAACCAAGATCCCCTGGGCGCGATTCCGTCCCAATCTCCACGCCCTCACATCCGCGTCGAAGCCGGCCTTTGCAGCTTGAACAAATCCGCAAACTGCTGCAATTCCCCCGCGTTCAGGTCGGAAACCGCCCAGCAGATCATCCCATTGCATTGGAACCGGATCAGATTAAATCCCCGTTTCCCCCGCATGCGCCACGCGGGCAAAAAAATATTAGTGGAGCCCTCCCAGTGCGGCAATTCGCGAATAAGATCCGTTCCCAAAAAATCACGGTAAAGCTCAATATTTCCACGTTCTCCCAAGCCAAATGATCTGCGCATCGCTGGCGCAAGCCAGTCGCCAGTTTGTGTCCATCCATCGTATGGATTATTGTGCCGCGCGAGCGGTTGTTCACTTAAAGAGACTATAAATTCCCCGGAGGATGTCGTGGCCGAAAAATCCGCCGAAAAAAGCGCGCCAAAGAAACGTTCCGCCGCCTCCGCGCGGCAGCAAACGCTTGAAGCCTATGCCGAGACGTTAAAGGAGGTCGAAGCCCGCCAGGAGTCCGATGCCCGCCCAGAGGACAAGCTCGAAGCCAAGGCGGTCCGCGGCGCTGTCGCGGCGGCCGATGCGCTGGCTTCCGAAGGCGTGGTCAAATCCATTGGTGAGCTGCGCTCGAGCATCGGAAAAATGCTCGCCCAACTCTCCGACCGATTGGAAGAGGAAGTCTCTAAATACGTGCAGATTCAGCGGGCAATCGTCGCCAAAAGTGCGGAACTGAAGGAAATATACGATATCCAGAAAAGCGCCTCGACGCTGACGGCGCTCATCGAGGCCCAGCAGAATCGTCGCGATGAGTTCGAAGCCTCCCTTGCCGCCGATAAGGAGGAGCTGACCGCCGAGATCGAACGAACCCGCTCCGAGTGGGAGAGCGAAAAAAAATCGCGCGAGACCGAGGCCAAGGAGCGCGCCGCCGGCGAGCAGAAGCGGCGCGAGCGCGAGCAGGAAGAGTATCGTTATGCCTTCGCCCGCGAACAGCAGTTGGCCAAGGACCGCTTCGCCGACGAAACCGCCAAGGCTGAGAAGGCTTTGGCCGATCGGATCGCCGAAGCCGAGAAACAGTTGGCCGCCCGCGAGAAGGCGGTCGCCGAGCGCGAACAGGAATTGAAGGAGCTGCGCATCCGCGTGGACGGTTGGCCAAAGGAACTCGACGCTGCCGTGGCGCGGGCCGTGAAAGAGACCGGCGAACGCTCGCGCGCCGACGCCGCCGCGCGGGAAGAACTCCTGAAGCGCGAGTTCGCCGGCGAACGCAACGTCCTGACCACGCGAATCACAGCGCTGGAGCAGGTAGCCAAGGAACAGGCCGAACAAATCACCCGCTTGTCCGCACAGGCGGAAAAGGCCTACGTGCAGGTCCAGGACATCGCCGTCAAGGCCATCGAAGGTTCCTCTGCCTCAAAATCGTTCGCCAACCTCCAGCAGTACATGGCCGAGCAATCCCGCCGGCCTTCGCAGGAAAAATGACCCAACACCCCCTTTACGGTCGGTATTGAGGATGGATCAAAATTTATTCGGCGTGAAATGGTTCGTGGCGATTGCGTCTTTGCTTTTTTGCGCCGTCGCGGCGTCAGCCCAGACATTCCCCTCCGGCACTGGGCGAGGACCTGGCGGAGCAGGCGCAGGTCGCGGCCGTGCCGCCCGCGGCCCCAATTACGACGCCTTCTACCACCTCGGCCCCGATTCCCTCCCCCAAACCGGCGTCCCTCACGGCAAGCTCATCGGCCCAACCACCCTGCCCACCAACGTCTACGTCGGCCCCGTGCCCGCTGCCACACGCCAAACCGGCCCCATGAGCCTCGTCGCCCTCTCCGCCCACGCCGATCCTCCCATGACCTACGCCCACACCTTCTGGGTCTACGTCCCCGCTCAATATGATCCCTCCCAGCCTGCCGCCCTCATCGTCTTCAACGACGGCCAGGCCATGATGGACCCCAACGGCGACATCCGCGCCATGAACGTCATCGACAACCTCACCTGGCGGCGCGAAATGCCCGTGGCCATC
>JBEKYH010000242.1:0-7624 GCA_049511115.1 Tepidisphaeraceae bacterium
AGCGTTACGTCGTTCGAGGCTTTTCTTCCCCTGAGTGACAGCATCCTCATAGTGGCATCGAACATTTCCACGTTTATTAAGCAAATCTCGCATTTATTGGTCGAATGCTTTCAATTCCGGCTGGGGTCATATGCAAGCCCAGAACGCAGAGAGAATCCGATCGTGGTCACAACGAAAACCGCTTCGTTTTCCGGTTCACGCCCCGTGTTAGTGACTCAATCGGAGATATGGCAGCCGGTGATGTTCCGCGGAGGCATTTCCTTCGGCCAATGTCTTCCGCTGTACCTACCGACGATTGAAAGCTCGAAGCTACGGAAACGTCTGGGCATTGTTGGCGAGGCGGTGATCGAGGCGGTCAGATTGGAAAAGCGAACAAAGGGCCCACGCGTCCTTTGCTCGACGAGCGTTCGGGACGCGGTTCAGGGCACTGCCGCCGCTCACTATATTGGACCACCTCTTGACGCAGAGCCCGGCTGTTTTGAACTCTATTGGCCTATTTCTGTACTTGAGGATTCGTGTAATATGGAGGATGCCATCAACAACCGCCTCGGAGAATGGCTCCAGGGATTGGCACATCTATATTCATACTTTCGCACGGATTTTAGCGTTCGCCCCCATTACGAATCTTACCTTCGATTGCTGGTCGCCTCAGCATTGCGCAAATATCCTTCGGGTGAATCAGCATTGAAAGAAAAAATGCACGCGATGGACCCTGACCTTTTGCAAACGGCTTTTTTCCCGGTTGGCGGACATTGACCGGCAAGCGAAACAAGGAATTACTCGGGCGAATAAGATTTGGTAAGCAGTCGCGTACGCCTCAGATCACGAAACGTAGCACAATCGCCTCACACCATCCTCACTTCCACCCTCCCCGGCAGCACCCCCACCCCGCGCCGGCTCAGCGCCATGGCATGCGCATCGTGGTAACAGGAGATCAGCACCGACCAGTCAAACCGCTCGCCCAATCGCTCGACCTTGTTGCGCAATTCGATGCGCTGGCGGCGGGTGAGCATGGCGAATTGAACGAGGTGATCGACCAGCTCATTCGTCGCGTCCTCAAAGCTCTTATGGCGGTCCAGCACCTTGATGCCCTGCTGGTCGTGATCGGGGATGGTGCGATTCACGTAGGAGCCGAAGCCGCAGAGGTCGGTGGTGACGGCGGGCAGGCCGAGGGCGATGCTCTCCATCGGCGTATATCCCCACGGCTCGTAATAGCTGGGGAAGACGCCCATGTGGCAGCCGCGGACGAACTGGTCGTAATCGAGGCTGAGCATCGGGCTCGTCGCGGTGACGAATTGCGGATGGAAGACAACCTTCACGGGATCGTCGCCGGAGTTGAACAGGCCGCGATGGCGGAGATGTTTGAGGATCGGATCGTTGGCGTCGTCGGCCAGGTCGTGCGTGACGATCGGCGGCTGGCGGCCGCTGCGCCAGGCGTGGATGGCCTGCCGCAGGCGCATGCGCTCCTCTTCGTCCACCAGATCATCCAGCGTCGGCAGGCGGCCATGGGCGGCGGCATAGGTCAGGCGCGGGCCCATGTTTTCCTGCATTTTGTGGCACACGCCCTGCAGTTCCTTGAACATCCCCTGGCTCTGCAAAACGCCCACGTTGATGTTGCGCGTGGCGGCCTTGGTGACGATGAACGCCACGACCGTTGGCCGCTGCGGCATCCAGCGCAGGCGCTGGTTGAGGCGGAACAGAGCCTCGATAAACAGGTCCATTCCCTTATTGCGATATTCGTAGCGCCCGCTGGTGAAAATGTAGAGAGTGTTTTCCAGGTCGAAGGTGTAGCAGGGGAAGAAATGCCCCATTACGAACTCGTGAATCTCTTCCTTGTACTGGCGGTGAAGGTTCTGGAATTCGTGCAGGGCTGCGAAGCGTTGAATGTTGAGGCCGTTGGGCAGGATCAAATCGGGCTTTCGGCCCAGGAGTTTTTCCGCCTCCACGCCGGTGACTTCGCTGACGGTGGTGAAGACGATGCTGGCATGCGCCGCGGCGCGCTCGATCTGAAAGCGCGGATAGATCATGAACTTCTTGGCTTCGGCATCGGCGTCGAGAAAGGGAAGGCTCTCGTAAAACTTGTCGATCCCCGACGCCAGATACCGGCCCAGCAGCGTGGCGTGGGTGGTGAATATCGTGGAAACATCAATCCGCTCATGCGCGATGCGCGGCACCGCGATTCCGGCCATCCATTCGTGGAAGTGGGCCAGAATCGGGCGCTTCCCGGCGGCGTTTTTCACCTGCCGCAGGAACTCGGTGACGCTGAAACCAAACGCGACGACTTCATTGACTTCGCCGTCGTCGTTGCTGGTGGCGATGCCGTGATCTTTCCAGAGCAGGTATTTGTCGTCGCCGAGGTGACGATAGCGGCCGCGATAGTCGATCAATATCACGCGCGGGCGGCCGGCGATGAGCCAGCGCCCAAAATGGCATTCAATGCCCTGATCGCGCAGGCGCTTGATTGCCTCGGCTATCGCGCCCTGAGGCGGCTGTTCCTCAAATTCGACGGCCGCCGTCTGCGGGTTGTACGGCCCGATGAGGAAATAGCGCTCGCCCCATTTGCGGAGCATCATCTCCGCCTTGGTTTTCAGCACTGTGTAGATGCCGCCCAGTTGCCAGCAGACTTCCCAGGCGGTTTCAAAGAGCCAGGGTTCGAGGGAGGCGTCGATTTCTTCGTCGATCGCCTCACTGTGATCCGCCTCCGCTGGTGCGGGGCGTTCGGCGACGTGCTCGATAGTCGGCGGAGGTGGCGGCGCGGGCGATTGGACGCTTGGCTCCAATGGGGGCGGAGGCGCCGAGATCACCGGGGCCGACATAACGGGCGAAGGCTGAGGGGGCATTTCAAATATCGCGCGCGGCGCGCTTTCCACAGCGGGGGGTGGCGCCACAGCGGCAATTACCTGCGGCGGCGGGGGCGCAATCTCGACGGATGGCGGGGCTGTTGACGGCGCGGGCGCCGGTGGCGGCTCGATCACCTCTGGTCGCGAGGTAACCACGAGAATCTCGCGGCGCGCGCCGTCATGACCCTCGCGCGGCGGCTCACTTAGCTGGGGCGCTGGCGTCACCGGAATGGCGGGCGTGGCCGGAGGGGGTGAATCTTCCGGCGCGGCTTCCTTTATCGCGCGCATCACGGGAAGCCGGGAACGCTTCTTCGCCGACGGCTTGGAGCGTGCCTTGCCCTTGGAGTTTTTTCGGCCGCCGCTTTTGCCTGCCCTCATACTCCTATTATGCCCTTAGTCGGCCGCTGTTAAAACAGAAATGCGCACAACAATCCGTTTGAGCGGAGATTATCGGCCTTGGTTAAAGCGGGGCGGTCCACAATTGCCGGTCGCTCAGTCGGCCGATAACCGCCGATTTCTGGTCTTTCAGCGGAAGTAACGTAAAATCGCCTTCATGCAACCGCCGACGCGCGAGCCGACCAGTATTGTGAAGAAACTCTGGGGTTACGAGAAGCACATCGTCAACTCACCCCTCTATTGCGGGAAAATCCTCGTCGCCTTCCCCAACGGCATGGCTTGCAGCATCCACTATCACAAGCTCAAGACCGAGACCTTCCACGTCCGCAGCGGGTCACTTCACATTCAACTCTTTACATTGGATGGAAACCTCAAGGAAACGCTCGACCTCGCCGCGGGCGAATCACTGACCCTTGAACCTCTCTCACCCCATCGCTTCTGGGCGAAGACGGAAGTCTGCGAATTCATGGAATTCTCCACGCACGACGATCCGGCGGATTCCTACCGGATCGTCGACGCCGGACCTGCGCCGAAAGATTGAATGGCCCGGCGATTTGCGACTTTCATGGCTAAATGACCGTACCCGATCCACGACGGGCGCCCGTAGGGTCCGCACCGCGGACCGCATTTTCGCGCCTACCCTGAAAGGTCCGCACCGCGCGCATCGCGCGCAGTGCCCTCAGTGCGGACCCTACAGGGAGCGCGCTAGTCGCAATTCCACGCTTCGGTGTCGCCCGTCTTCACCAGATGTCCTTCGCCACCGCTGATCGGCGTTTGATTGGGCTGGAAGTGGCGATTGCACACCTGGTCGTTGTGGCAGACGCCGAAATAGGCGGTCTTGCCATCGGTGTCGGAATAGCCGACGACGTAAATCTGGTTGTAGTCGTGGCCGTGGAGAAGCTGGAATTCGAGCGGGTCACCCTGCCGCCAGATGATTTTCTGGGTGATGTCATGATCATCGGGGCCGACGCTGAGGCGGAAGGATGTCGCCTCGGTCATCTTGGGACAGACCTTGATCCACCAGCCGTCCAGGCTGCCCGCCCGCGCGCTGGTGAGATCGGCGGCGTTTTCTTCGACCAATCCCGGCGCTTCCTGGGGGTGGTTGGTTTCGCAGCCGCTCAGGCAGAAATAGCCGGCGGCCAGGGCCGTGAGCAACGAAGGTAAGAGTAGGCGATTCATAAGGTGGACCTCCTAAAACAGGCGCGACGCCAACTGACCGCTACCGCGGGAAAGTCACGGACGCCCAAGAAATCCACAATAGAAATGCTCGGATATGCGCAGAATCGGGGAAACGCTGAATTTCAGCGATTGCGCGAAAGGTGGAAGGCTAGGTGAAGAGAATGCTGGCGATCCCCGTGACCGAATCCAGGCCCATGTCAACGTGAGCGGTGTCATTCCCGCCGCCGCCAATGATGGTGTCGGCCAGACCGTTGAGGGCCTGGAAAAGATCATTGCCGGTCCCGCCGACCAGATTGTTATCTCCAGCGCCGGCGATGAGATTGTCACCGCCGTTTCCGGCAACAAGAGAGTCGCTGCCTGCGCCGCCTTTGAGCGTCGTGCGGCCGGCGCCGGCGATGATCGTATCAGGGCCGCCGCCCCCGATGAGCATTGCCGGAATACTCACCGAAGAAGCGACCGAAATGCTGTCCGCGCCTGGCCCGCCGTTAATGACGATCGATTGAACGCTCGATCCCGGCACGGAAGCGCTGGCATCGTTGAAATCAACGGCGATCGTGCTGCCGGGCGCGGTGACGGAGATTGTGTCGGGTCCGGACGTGCCCGGCACGCTGAGCACGCCGCCGATCAACGAAGCGCCGCTTGCGGCGACGAGGGTGTCGCTGCCGGCGCCGCCGTTGAAACTGTCGCTGCCTGATCCGCCCAGGATCGAATCATCGCCGCCCCCGCCTTTGAGGGTTTCACTTCCCGCGCCTGCATTGAGGACGTCCGCGCCGCCGCCGCCGACGAGCATCGCGGGAATCGTGACGGAGGCATCGACGGAAATGGTGTCGGCGCCCGCGCCACCGCTGAGGACAATCTCCGTGACGCTGGAAACGGGGAACGATTCGCTCATGCCGTTACGGGTCACGACGATATCGCCGGAGGCTTGCGTGGCGCTGATCGAGTCGGCCTGCGAGGTGCCCGTCACGGTGAGCACGCCGCCGCTCAAGGTGGCAAATACATCGGCCGGCGTAACGTCCTGCTGGACATTGGATGATCCGACGACGACCTGATTGACGGTGATCGGATCGGAAAGTCCAGCGCCGGAAAAAGTCATGTCGTATGTTCCAGCGGGCACCTGCACCTGGTATCCGCCGGCGGAAAGCGTCGTCGTGTCGAAGCTGCCGCTGGTGCCGTCGATTCCGGCGATATGAACGGCAACACCCGCCATTCCTTCGCCGGCGGTGTAAAAGCCGTCGCCGTTGGTGTCGTTGTAGACCGAACCGAGGAGGAACGGATTGCCCTCATCAAATTGGCTGCCGAAATCTTCGGTGAACAGCAACGGGCCGACGGGATTGCCCATCCCATTGCCCGGCCCGCTGATGGCGGCCACGCCCAGTTCGCTGACATCCGTGGCCATGATGTTTTCGCGGTGTCCGGGCGGGGTTTGAATTCCCGTCGGTGTGCTGCCCCAGTCGATGGCGAACGCGGCGTGAGCATCAAACACGCTGGTGGCCGAGGCGAAGACGCTTTCGCGAAGCGAAGAATAGTTGGTATATCCCGCCGCAACGACGCGCGTGGGAAGGTCGGCCTCGCCGGGAAGCTGATGCGATTGCGTGTTGTCGGCAAGCATCAGCTTGTCGTGCTTGCGTGCGGCGGCGGCGAGGTCGGCGTTCCATGCCAGCGGCGGCGCGGGCGTAAGCGTGGCCCATTCGGCGGCCAGTTCGGTGAGATTGACGTTGTAGAACTTCAGCGCCTCCTGCACATCCGGATCGGTGGAGTTTTCCAGCAGCGGCAATTCAGCCGCGGGATTCTGCCGCATCCGATTGATCAGTTCGAGCGTTTGCTGCTCATCGCCGGAAGGATTCGAAGCCGACCACAAAAGGCGGAATTCAAGCAACTCCAATATTGCGATGCGCGTCATGCCAAGCCTTTCCCCGGGGAGGATATGGAGTTGGCTCACTATACCATACATCACGTCTGAATTGCCGCTATGGACTGCCTGATTGAGTCGAGGATTTGCCGGAGTTCGCTTTCCTTCGCGGGGACGTTGGATTCGATCGCCGCGATCGAGAGGCGGAGGCGTTTGGCCGTCTCGGCGCTCGCCTTTTGCGCGCCCGCGGTTTTGCCCACGCACCCGCCAATGAATTGCGGAAGCACTCCCAGCGCGTCGAGAACCTGGTCATCCTTGGCTTCGTCAATGGTGGTCCGCAGTGTAAACCGCCGCGGCTCGGCCTGAAGGGTCTGCTCCATCAGCAGGCCGAACTCGTTGCCATTGGCTTTGGCGGCCCAGACCAGGTCGAGGGAATCGCAGAGGAATTGCTCCTCGCCGAAACTGACGAACTTGGGGTCGTAGATGCGGGTGAATTGCTCGGCACGGCAGCCGATCTCGCGCAAGCATTGGTCGAGCGCGTGCAGGAGATTCTTGGCTAATCCAGCCAGCCGATGGACATCCAACTTATGCGGATAGTTGGAGAAGGACGTCACGGATGAAAAACTCCTAAGACGCCATCTGAGGTGGCGTCTAACGATCTATACGCCGTTCCGTCATTCTCCGATGATCTTCACCAGCACTCTTTTTTTGCGCCGCCCGTCAAATTCGCCGTAGAAGATCTGCTCCCACGGCCCGAGGTCGAGTTTACCATCGGTGATGGCCACCATCACCTCGCGCCCCATGATCTGGCGTTTCATGTGGGCGTCGGCGTTGTCCTCGCCGGTGCGGTTGTGGCGGTATTGGCTGGTGGGGGCGTGCGGGGCGAGTTTTTCCAGCCATTCATCGTAGTCTTCGAGCAGGCCGTGCTCGTCGTCATTGATGTAGACGCTCGCGGTGATGTGCATGGCATTCACCAGGCACAACCCGTTGGCCACGCCGCTTTGGCGGACCAGGGCTTCGACTTGCGGGGTGATGTTGAGGTAATCACGCCGATGGGGCGTATTGAACCAGAGTTCCTGACGGAGGTGCTTCATGCCGGCAATGATAGGGTCTCAAGCAGGGATCGGGCAGCCAATTTGCGGCGGCGGATGCTGGCGGCGATTCCCGCCGCCATCGCGAACGCGGCGAGATAAGGGATGAAGACGATGAAGCCCCAGTTGCCGGCGACGAAAGCCAAGGGGATCAATCGGATGGTTCTGGCCATGTGTCCGGAGACTAACACATTTGAGTCAAGTTGGCGGAAAAATCATCCGATATTGGGCCGCCCGGCGAGATTGCCGTGTCAATCTGGGAAAGC
>JBEKYH010000243.1:0-7596 GCA_049511115.1 Tepidisphaeraceae bacterium
CAATTTCATCGACACGCCCGGCCACGTCGATTTTCATTACGAAGTCCGCAAGGCCCTCCAGGCCTGCGAAGGGGCCATCCTTGTGGTTGACGCCACGCAGGGCGTGCAGGCCCAGACGGTCGCCAACGCTTATGCGGCGCTGGAGGTGGGGCTGGAGATCATCCCCGTCATTAACAAGATTGATCTTCCCTCGGCGCGGCCCGTGGAAGTGGCCGAGGAAATCGAGCAGGTGCTTGGGTTCAAGGCGGAAGACGCGATCTTGGTCAGCGCCAAAACCGGGCAGGGAATTGATGAGCTGCTTGCCAAGCTATGCCAGCAACTTCCGCCGCCGCGCGGGATAGCGGAGAATCCCACGCGGGCGCTCATTTTTGACAGCATCTATGACGATTATCGCGGCGTGATCGTTTACGTGCGCGTCTTTGACGGCGAGCTTCGCAAGGGGCAGAAGATTCACCTCATGGGCACCAACCGCGACTACCAGGTTTCCGACTTAGGCAAGCTCATGCCGCGGCCCAAGCAGGTGGATCGCATTGGGACGGGCGAGGTCGGATTTTTTGTCGCGGCCATCAAGGACCTGCACGATGTCCGCGTCGGCGACACTGTGACCGATGCGCAGAACCCCGCTGCCGAGCAGCTTCCCGGCTACAAGCCGATCCAGCAGATGGTCTACTGCGATTTTTATCCCGGCGGCAAAACGCAGTACCAGGAATTGCGCGACGCCATGGACCGGTTGCAGCTTAATGACAGTTCGTTCAGTTTCGCCCCGGAAAGTTCCGACGCTTTGGGCTTTGGTTTTCGCTGCGGATTTCTGGGTCTTTTGCACATGGAGATCATCCAGGAGCGGCTGGAGCGCGAGTTCAGCATTGAAGTGGTTCAGACCGCGCCGACGGTCACTTATGAAATCCTGCAAACCGACGGAAGCATTTTGCGGATCGACGCGCCGAGCGAATTGCCGTCGCCGACGCTGGTGGCGGAAATCCGCGAGCCGTATATCAGCATGAACCTGATCCTCCCCGCCGACGGCGTGGGAGCGATCATGAAACTGTGCGAGGATCGCCGCGGCATTTATAAAAAGACCGAATACATCGGGGCCACGCGCGTGATCATCGTCTACGAAATTCCGCTGGCCGAGGTGATCTACGATTTTTACGACCGCCTCAAGTCCGCCACGCGCGGCTACGGCACGATGGATTACGATTTTCTGGGCTTCCGCGCCGGCAACCTCGTGAAGCTGGATATCCTCGTGAACGGTGATCGCGTCGATGCCTTGAGCGTGATCGTCCACCGCGATCATGCCGAGCAGCGCGGCCGCAAATTGCTGGTTCGATTGAAGGAAGAAATCGACCGCCACCTGTTCGAGATTCCCCTGCAAGCGGCGATCGGCGGAAAAATCATCGCCCGCGAAACCATCAAATCGGTCGGCAAAAACGTCACCGCCAAATGCTACGGCGGCGACGTGACCCGCAAGCGAAAACTGCTGGAGAAACAAAAGGAAGGCAAGAAGCGCATGAAGCGCGTCGGCAGCGTGGATATTCCGCAGGAGGCGTTTATGGCGATATTGGAGAGCGGTGACTGAGAAAGCAGGACTGAGGGCCGAGGACTGAGGACTGAGGGATAAGAAGGAAGAACGCCGCGTCTGTGATCTCGCGTTTTTGTAATCTGCTTAATCGACTGGAGCGGTTGGATGCAGACCCCGTCAGCAGATGCAGGAGCCGCGGGCAGGCGTCGCCCCGAAGATTTCAAGGACCTGCGCGATCTCCGGCGCCACTTCGCCAAGGTGGCCGACGGCATCCGCTCCGGACAGATCAATGTCATCCGCAGCCATTACGCGCTATCCCTGATGCACGGCGTCATGCAGGCGATCTGCTGCGGGTATCCGCGCATCACCGCCATCGAACTCGGCGTGGCCAACGGAGATGGACTCATCGCTCTTCGCCTGGCCGCTGAATTCCTGCAACTTTATTCCGGCATCGAGATCGACGTGTTTGGATTCGACACCGCCACCGGCCTGCCCCCTCCGGCCGATTACCGCGACCATCCCGAACTCTGGACCAGCGGCGAGTTCGCCATGCCCGATCCAAACGCCATCCGCTCCAAAATGGCGGACCCGTCCAAGCATCGCCCACCATTGCCTTGTAGTCTGCCGGCGACACCACCTCGAAAACGCAACGCGTTCGCTCACCAATTACTCTATTGCCATTTTGCCGCGTTTGAGCGCATACTAAGCATTCGATGTGAGCGTCACCGTTTGAATCGTTCTGCGGATCGGCACGTAATCCGCTTGGGTTGAGTTACGGTGGTATTTATGCTTCGCGGCATAAGCGTCATCGCCGGTCTGGTGATTTCATTGACGTTGCAGTGTGGAACGGTGTTCGCCGGCAGCGCCGAGGGGGACCCCCAGATGTTGTCGATGATCGCCGATGCAAACAAGAAAAACGTGTCGCAAATTCAGACGTGGGTCGGCAGCGCAAACATCGACACGGTCTTAAGAAGGGCGGGGCATAAGAGCACGATACCGACCTTACCGGCAAGCTGGGGCCCGATGGCGTGGACGCTCATTCCGCACTCTGCACGCGCGGGCGGCTTAGACAGCCGGGTGAAATTCACCTCGACATTCGCGATGGACATTCCCTTGCAGATGAAGCGATTGAGTTGGCGTGTCACGGAGGCCAAGGAAAAAAAGGAAGATGGAACGCTCGCGGATGCGCCGGAGCAGCAGATGCAGAATCGAGACCTGATGCTGCGTCCCGACGGGTTTTTCGTACTCGCCAACGCATTTCGGCGGGTCGGGTCGACGCAATGGGAGCGCGGCCTGGTCATCTGGCCAGCAACCGACGCCGACAGACGCTCTGGGCCACTTGCCCGGGACCTTGATCCCGTGCGGTACATGTACGTTTTTAACCACCCCGTACCGCAATATGTGACGCACGTGCGTGAAATGTGGCCACAGTTTGCTGGCAGCTCCGCCGACCTCAAGGTGAACCGGTCCGGCGACGTGGTCGAGATCGATTACACCGGCGATAATAAGAAGAAGGATGAGTCAATCAATCGAACCCGATATGACCTGGCCAAAGGAGCAAATGTTATCGAGGAATTTGCTTCTGGAATGGGCATTACCGGAAAAACGACGATCGACTACGTTCAATTGAGCGGAGTGTGGGTGCCGTCAGTTGTTCATCAGGAGTCGGTTCATCTGGACCGCGACGGCACTGAAATCGAATACTGGGCTGAAACAGTGCGATTCGTCACAGGGCAAATTAACACCCCCTTGAGCGCCAAAGACTTTACGCCCGAAATGATGGGCGTTGTGCCGGAAACGCGCGTGTCAGACGATAGAAACTGAAGAGTGCCTGTGCGACTTCGTTCCCGTTTAAGAACGTAACATTTTCCGCGCCATGCCGTCCTATCGCGC
Organism: Tepidisphaeraceae bacterium; assembly: GCA_049511115.1. Taxonomy (GTDB): domain Bacteria; phylum Planctomycetota; class Phycisphaerae; order Tepidisphaerales; family Tepidisphaeraceae; genus JBEKYH01. The sequence continues at coordinate 3,413 of JBEKYH010000243.1, forward strand.
GGTATAGTTGATTCGCCGAGTTGTTCGCTTCAGGAGGACCAGCCATGCAACGCGTTCCGTTATTCGCAATGCTTTTGACATTCTCGTTGTGTTTCTGCAGCGCCTGCCTGTCCACCGCTCGCGCCGACCTCACCGACGACATCGCCTCCATTGCCTCCGGCAACAACGCATTCGCGTTCGACATGTACGGCCAGCTTTCCATCACCAATTCCGGCAACCTCTTTTTGTCCCCCTACAGCATCAGTTCCGCCCTGGCCATGACCTTTGACGGCGCTCGCGGACAGACCGCCGCGCAGATGGCCCAGGCGATGCACTTTCCCTTCGGGCGCAACCGCCTGAACGCGGCATTTTCGTCGCTTTCGGGCGACCTCGACAGCGACGACACCGTGGACGGCAAACAGGTCTACGATTTGTCCCTGGCCAATTCCCTGTGGGGCCAGACCGGCTTTCCAATCAACCCCAACTTCATTCAGACGCTCAGCCAGGATTACGGGGCGGGCCTGCAAACGGTGGATTTCACGAATGCCGCCGCGGCGAGCGATGAGATTAATCAGTGGGTGGCCAGCGAGACGGCCAACAAAATCCAGAACCTCTTTTCGCCCGGCGACTTCCGCGCGGGGACAAGTATGGTCCTGGTTAACGCGATTTACTTCAAGGGAACCTGGGCGTCGCAATTTGACCCGACGCTGACGAAGCAGCAAACCTTCTATCTCGACAGTCAAACGAGCGAAACCGTCGCCACGATGCGCCAGAACGAAAACCTCGCTTACGCGGAGAACAGCCAGGCACAAATCATTGAGATTCCGTACGTGGGAAACAACCTCTCGATGGTCATCATCCTCCCCCGCGAAGTGGATGGACTTGCCGCTCTGGAGGCCAATCTGACCGCCGACAAGTTAACGCGTTGGATGAACAAGTTGTTCGAATACAAAGTCAGTTTGATGCTGCCCAAGTTCAAGTTAAACACCGCCTCCGACTTGACCGGCCCACTTCAAGCTTTGGGCATGACCGACGCCTTCAACGGCGCTGCCAATTTTTCCGGCATCACGCCGATTTCCATTGAACTGACCAAAGTGGTTCACGACGCATATGTCAATGTCGATGAGACCGGCACGGAGGCCGCCGGAGCTACGGGAGTCGTTGCAGGCCCAACTATCGCAGACGCCCCCCCAACAGCCGTTTTCCGGGCGAATCACCCGTTTTTGTTTTTAATCCGCGACCAGAGTTCCGGCGCCATTTTGTTCATGGGGCGCATGACCGATCCGAATTCGAATTAGCGTGGGATGACCGAAATGTAGGGTGGGCACTGCCCACCTTCGCAGAATTGGTGGGCGATGCCCACCCTACGAGCTTGCCCCGAATTCGCATGCGATTCTTCCCTTTGATCTTCGACTCCAGCCATCCCCAATTATGGCCCGCGAAAGTCGCCGACGCAAAGGAAATCCTGCCTTTCCTGGCGTTTCTTGGGGATTTCCCCCTCGCCCTGTACTCAGGGAGAGGGCCGGGATGAGGGTTCTTCGGAAGTTCGAACGTCATTGGCCAGTCAAAAACGACCCTCACCCTATCCCTCTCCCTGAGTACATGGAGAGGGGACCGGAAAAACGCGGCCAAAAGCGATTGCCCTGCGCAGCCTCGCGGCCCGCCCGCGCCGCGTTTGACCTTTCCCCTCTCCACCCGGTAAACTCCTTTGGCGGTTGAATCTCGCCTGGCTGTTCTGGCATACGCGTTGGAGGTTTCATGCCCCCTGTCAATCCACAAGGGACTCGCGGCGGACTTGTCGCGGCCGTTGTTGTGTTTACCGTTTTGTTTGTCGCATCGACCATTTTTGCCATTTATTACGGCGTTCAGTTCGGCAAGGACGAAGACTCCTTGAAGGACCTGACCACGCGCTACCGCGACATCGCGCAGGATATCAATAACTCTGACGTGCAGAATCTGCGCACCCTCGCGCGCACCGACACCAAGCTTCCCGAGCCTACGGCCCTCGCCGAGGCCATGCGCCAGCGCGACGACCTACGCCGCTTGATCGGCGGTAATCTGTCGTCATCGGCTACTGACACCTCCGCGCCCGGTGACATCTCCGACACCCTCGCCCGCGCCCAGAAAGTCGTCGGCCAGGCCAAGACCCTGATGGCAACCACCGGCGCCGGCTTCTCCGCCGAGTCCAGCCTGCTCGATGTCATCGGGGCCCTTTCGACCACCGTGGATAATCTGAACAAGGCGGTGGCCACTGCGAAGGGCGACAGCACAGCCGCCCGCGCTCAGGCCACCAAGGATTCGCAGGCTGCCAGCGACGCCCAGGCCAAAGCCGACGCCGCCGTCAACGCCGCCAAAGAAGCTCTCCAGCAGCAGGTGGACGCCGCCAACGACGCCGTGAAAAAGGCCGAGGATGATTCGGGGTCGGTGAAGAAGACCTTCGAGGATGAGCAGCGTTCCACCGCCGCCGCACTGGATGCCGCCGATAAAAAGCAGGTCGAACTGGTCAATGAAATCGACGGTTTGAACAAGCAGATCTCCAGCCTCCGCAACCGGTTGGCAGGCCGGCGCATCGCCGTGGAAGACGCCATCATCCGCCGTCCCGAAGGCGCCGTGGTCGATATCGCCGACGCCACCACGGTCTACATCAACCTCGGAAAAGGCGACCAGATCGTCCCGGGCATGACCTTCGAGGTCTACGACAAAAACCTCCCGCTTCCCAAGCTCGGCGAAGGCCAGAGCGAAACGGACCTGCCTGCCGGCAAGGCGTCGCTCGAAGTCACCCGCGTCGGCGACACCAGCAGCGAGTGCCACGTCAATCAGATCACTCCCGGCGAGCAGATCGTCCAGGGTGACCGGATTCTCAATTTGATCTACGACCGCAACACGAAATTCAATTTCTACGTCTTCGGTGATTTCGACGTCTCACGGTCGGGGCACCCGTCCGCAGCCGGCGCGGATGTGATCCGCCGCCTGATCACGCAATGGGGCGGGCACGTCGATCCCAAACTTGATGTGGAGACGGATTTCGTAGTCGTCGGCTCTCCGCCGGATGTCCCCGTCTATAGCGCCGATGAATTGAAGGACCCCCTCAACGAGCAGAACCTGGCCAACGCCAAGCGCGCAGCCGACGATTACGACAACGTCGTCGCCACCGCGGAGAACCTGCACGTGCCGATCATGAACCAGAATAAGTTCCTGTATTTCACGGGGTATTACGATCTGGCCCTGCGGTAAGAAGTGCAATTTAACCGCCAAGACGCCAAGAACGCCAAGAAAATCAGAAATGCTTATTAACCGCTGAGGCGCGGAGCACGCGGAGAACACCAAAAGGAATCCTCAATTCTGAAATTGATTTCATTGAACTTCTCTGCGAACTCTGCGCCTCTGCGGTTGGTAAAACTCTTCCTTGGCGTTCTTGGCGGCCTTGGCGGTTCAATTGGATTTGAATTTCCTGGCCTGTCACGCTGCCAGTTGGTCTGGTTCTTCTGGGTCTGCCGGCGGGGGTATGTCGGCGCGACGGCCATTCATTAGCGAGGGACAAAGCAGGAGCGTCAGGGGGTTTTCGCAGCCGACTTCCTGGGCTTTTTGTTTCAGTTGCTTCATGTCTGCCGCATCAATTTCCGCCATGCGGGCCACTTCGCGAATCAGTTTCTTGGGATGATTGAGCGGCTTCTGGATGGCTTCCTTCTTTTGCCGCTGGTTGAAGTAGACCACCACGGCAATCACACCAGCCAGCAGAAACAGCCACGGAATCAGCTTCGAATAATCCGGTGCCGAATCCATGCTCTGGTTGAAGCTGCGCTCGATGTCTTCCGGGGTGGCAACCGCGCGGGCGGGGGAAGCATTGAAATGCACAAGGGCCACCGCGACCAGGCCCAGGAGCAGGAACCGGCGGCCCGATCGGCGAAGAGAAGACCCCTCACCCCGGCCCTCTCCCTGAGTACATGGAGAGGGGGAAAATCCCCTAATTCTGGTATTGGGCTTCATGCCGATTTATTCCTCTGCTCGCCTCGCTGGGCGGCGTCCGTCACGCTCTTGAGGATCACCAGCGCGTACCGCCGCACGCGCACATTCTGGTCTTCCCTCGCCAAACGGCCCACTTCACCCAGCAGTCTCCACAATCCTATCTGCCGCAGCGCCCAGAGCGCGGAAATCCGGTGATCGGCGCGCTGATCGCGCAGCATTTCCGCCAGAGCCTCGCCGGC